>JAYVTJ010000559.1:0-5583 GCA_043774415.1 Fimbriiglobus sp.
CTTGCGGTGCGTCGTGCGCGTCAAGCGTTCTTGAATGGAAGCGTTCTTGAAAATTTCCACGGTAAATACTTCGACAATCGGCCCGGCTGCTGTGTGAACCGTGCCTTGAAACGCGAGGCCGAGAGTCGAGTCGAGCCACGCCTCTTCGCAGGCTCGCGAAATCTCGTCCGAGTCGATATGCGGGCTCGCCGAGGTAGTTGTGATGAGCTTGCAAAAGTACTCGCCATCGTGGTTGCGATGGTGCGACTTGGGAACCTTCACCCGTCGTCTCGGGTAGGCGATGGCGATATTTCGCTGGCGATCATGTTGCAAATCACCTTCGTAGGTGAAACTGACGCAATCCCCATCGGGATGCCACATGTGGAGGTGCGTTCCCCCGCTCAACGCGCCGGGCGTGAACGGCGGAACGAGATCGCGTGCATCGAGATTCGCGACCGTCCCATCGAAGCCGATGACAATCCCTTGTCGGCGGCTCGGGCCGTAGTTCCACTCGCCCGTCGGATGCTCCGGACCGAGGATGCAGACCGCTTTTGGAAGACTGGGATGGCAGGTCACGACGCCGCAGTGCGCGCCGTTCCGAGATTCGTAAAGCGTGCGGACTGCGCGCGTCTCGACGTGCACCGCTTGGATCTTCGTTCCATCGAACACCGCGCCCGCCGGGTCGGAGCGGGTGTCGAACAGGATCCATTCGCCGTCGGCGCTCCAGACGTTCGCATTCGTCAGGATGCGTCCGCCGGGGCCACTCGTGAGGATCGTCTCGCGGTTCACGCGGCGGTCGGGATGAGGTAGAGCGTGAAGGCGAACGTCGCCGTTTGGCCGCCGGTGCGGATGGTGAGGTCGCGCTGGCCGTCGATGTTGCCGACCACATCGCGCTCCTGGATGCGGATCGCGAGGGTCTTCATCTTTTGAACGTGAGTCCATTCGTTCGTGGCGGAATCGCGGCTCACGTCGAAGTACGTCAGGTTCGGGGCGCTCGGCAGATCGCGCGGCGGACGGGGCGCGTGCGTGAAGCGCAGCCCTTCCTGGCCGCGGGTGAAGATGGAATCGACGCGGTCCGAACTGCCGATCTTCATGCCGAGCTTCTCGGGGCGCAGCAGCATTTTGATGCACTCTTCCGCGCTCACGTTCGAGCGGACGCCGAGGTACATCTGCCAGTTGCTTTCGAGCCACACCGGTTCGAGGGCGACCCGCATCTGCAGCCCGCTGCCGATGAAGGGGCGCTCCTCGTAGGTCGGATTCTCGACTTCATTCAGCGAGGCGTCGAGGTACTGCTTCAACTTCCAGAAGCACCCGCCGAGGTCGTCGTGGTCGTACCGCGGCAGCTCCGGTGGCCGGGCGGCTTTGGTGAAAATGGAGAGTTGACCGACCAAGCGTAGCAGTTCGCGGTAGGCCACTTCCGGATGGACGCCCGGCACGAACCCGAGGTGCCCGAGCATGGCGAAGCCCTCGTTCATGTTCGCGAGCTGGTTCACCCGGCGGGCGTCGCCGGGGGTTTGCGAATCGAACGAGATGCCGCGCGAGGTCACCTGGCTCGCGATTACTTCGATCTTCTTGTTCAACCGCGAGTAGATCTCCTGCAGGATACGCTGCTGGAGGTTCGGCCACGCATCGCAAGCGAGCACCGGCGGGATGAACCCGAGGGCGAGCTGCGGCGTCGCTTCGGCGCGTTCCGACTTTTCGAGCCGGGCCAGCGGCAGCACTTCGTAGCCGGAGCGATCATCGTCGGCCGTGAGCAGGCGTACGGCCGGGCTGCGGTAGCTTAGCGTCTGCGGGTTCACGCCGGTGTTCTCATCGTCCGTCGGCAGCGTGTTCGTCCGATATCGCGCGGGATTCGTGTTCCCCGGCACGGCCACATTCGGCTGGCCGGAGCGCCAAGTGGGGATCGCGAGGAAGAGTTCGACCGTGGTGCGGCCCAAGAATGCGGGCTTGAGGTCGAAGTCGGGCAGGGGGGCGTCCTGCGGCAATTCGAGGATGGAGCCATCGCGGAAGCGGGCCGAGAGTTCGCGGATCACGAAGCGGAAGCCGCCGAGGGCTTCGGTGTCGATGACGCAGCGGCGCAGACCCCACGCGTGCGCCTGCAGGAACTGCGCGGTGACATCCACGAGCCGGGCCGCGAAGCGGTCGGCCGCTTGGAAGTGGTGGGGCCGGAGGAACATTCCCTCGTGCCAGTGGACGGGTTGCGGCGTCATGGTTCTCGGTTCGCGGCGGCGGGATCGCTCCCTTCACAGATATTGCACGCCCGCATCGTTGGCGAGCCTGCGGGCGCACCGTACCATAACCGGGAGTCCCCCGCCGCCCCGCGAGTCCCCCCCGTGCGCGACGATTTGGCCCGCCCCGTCTTCGATATCCTGCTGCTCGGGATCAAACTCCGCGAGCGCGTGCTGGCCGGGGAGAAGCCGATGCTCGGCACCGAGCAGGCCAAGCTGAAGGCGATGCTCGGTTCGGCGAACGCCCCCGCCCCGTGGGGCAGCGAGAGCGATCCGACCCATTCCATCGCGAACCGCGACCGCGAATTCTTGGGTCTGCGGTACACCCTCACCTGCTGGCTCGACGAAATTCTCATCGAGGCCGGGTGGAAGGAGTGGGACGAGAACAAGCTCGAATCGAACCTCTTCCGCACGAACATCCGCTACGGAAACTTCTGGCAGCAGGCCCACCTCGCGGAAGCGATCCCCGCCACGGCCGATGCCCTCGAAGTTTTTCTGCTCTGCGTGCTCTTGGGCTTCCGCGGCGAATACGGGGAGAACACGAGCCGCCTGCGCGAGTGGGTCGATTCGACGCGCTCGCGCGTGTCGCGCGGGATGAACAAGGAACTGGCACCGCTGCCGGAGCAGACGCCGGTGTCGAATGTGCCGCTGCTGCTCGGAGTCGAAGCGTACCGCAAAATGACGCAGCGGTTGGTCGTGGGCATGCTCTTTGCCATCCCCGTGGTGGTCTTCCTGATCGTCTACAAATTCGGCTGAGGCATCCGGGATGAATCTCTTGGGGTCGATCTTCCGGTGGGTGCTCGGGGCCATCGTGCCGATGTTCGTCCGGCCGCTCGCGCCCGTCGGGCTGGCGTGGTTCGTCCACATTGTCATTCTCGTGGCGTCCTGCGTCGGCCTGTATTATGCGCAGCAGCACTTCGGCCTGACCGAGAAGATCGGCAAAGGGCCCGACATCATCCGACCCTACTGGCTCGTAATCCTCTTCGGACTGGCCTATGCGCTGGCCTGGGCGACCATGTGGCTCAGCGGACTGCTTGCCCCGCGTCAGACGACGGCGATCTACCCGGATTTGGACGAAGCGTGGGACGCGATCAAGAATTCGCTGGAGAAAGCGGGGATCGGTCTCGCCGACACGCCCGTGCTGCTCGTCCTCGGCGAACTGCCCTCGGGTTACGATGCCCTCTTCCGGGCACTGCCGCAGGGACTCTCAATCAACGGCGGCTCGCCGACCGGATCGCCGCTGCGGGCCTTCGCGAATCGGGATGCCATCTATCTGACGCTCGAAGGGGCGACGCTGCTCGGCATCCAAGAGACGGGTGACATCCTGCTGACACCGGCGGCCGACCAGAGCATGGGCGGGGGAATGGCGAGCATCGGCGCCGGGGCGAGCATCGGCATCGGCAAGTCGGTCGGCATGAGCATGGGCGGTAGCATGGGCGGCACCGGCGGGGCCCTCCAGCAGATCCAAAAGATTATTCAAGCCGCGCGGCAGCAGGGGCGACCGCTGACCGACGCGGAGAAGGATCAGATCCGCGGACTGTCGGGCACGCCCGACCTGCCGTCGGCGCCGAGCCGCTCCGGATCGTCCGGATCCGTTTTGCAGAATCCGCAGATCGTCGCGGAGACGGCCGACCGCTTGGCGCACGTCTGCAACCTCGTCGCGGGGGCGCGCTGGCCGCTCTGCCCGATCAACGGCGCGATCCTGACGATCCCGATTTCGGCGACCGACCGCGACGATGCGGCGCAGCAGTGGGGCCTCGTCGCCCGGCAGGATTTGGCCGTGATCGAAGAGGTCTTCCAGTTGCAGTTCCCAGTCTTCGCGCTCGTCGGCGAGGCCGAGACGCTGCCGGGCGGCGCGCAGTTCTTCGAGCGCTTCGCCGTGGACAAAGGGAACCAGCGCCTCGGCAAAGGGTTCCCGCTGAACCCCCAGATCCCAGTGCAGAACGTGCCCGAGGCCATCGAAGAGAACGTCGGCTGGATCTTCTCGAATCTTCTCTCGTACTGGTCGATCCGCCTCACGCGCATCGACAGCCAGAACGTGGCGGGCGACACCCGCGACAACGGCCAGTTGGTGCGCTTCCGCAGCGAATTACTCAAACGCGCCCCGCACTTGGCGCGACTCGTCAGCCGGGCGATGACGCCGGGGGATCGGATCCCCGTCTTCGGCGGCTGCTACCTCTCGGCGATTCTGAAGAGCGCCCCGGATCACGCCAAGTTCGCCCGGGACTTCTTCAAGAAAGTGCAGGATTCTCAGGGCTACGTGGCCTGGACCGACGATGCCCTGAGCCGCGACGCGGGCTACCGCAGCAAGGCGATGCAGGGGTATGTACTGCTCGCGGTGGTGATTTTGGGCGTGGTCGGGTTGGCGGGGTGGACGCTTTTCGGAGCGATGAACAAGCCGGGGGCTTGAACCCGTTCACTTACCCTTCGGCCAGTAAATCTGGTGGATCTCCGCCCCGCGCGCGGCGTCGTAAATCTTCGCTTCCGTTCCCCACGGCACGTCGTCGGCAACCGTCAGGTGCATCTCTTTGCGACCCGTACTGCGGATGTGATCCTTGAACTCGCGGTCGAGGTTCTCCAGGGCCACGGCGCGATCTTCGATCTTGACGACCGTCGTCCCATTCGTGTCGAGGCTCACCTTCACGCGGAAGATGCGATCCTGGATGTCGCTCGGCTTCACGACCTTCGACGCCCCCTCTTCGGTCGGCGCCGGCGGCAGTTCGATGGACCGCCGCATCGACGTGTAAGTCGCCGTGAGGATGAAGAAGATCAGCAGCACGAGCGCCACGTCGATCATCGGGTTCATGTCGAGACGCGATTCGTCCACCGGTTCCGGCGGCGGCGGACCCATCTCTGCGACGGCGTCGGCGAAGTGCGGATGCAGTTCGATCGGCAGCCAGTGGAGTTCGCCGGGTCCGCGGACGTCGTCCGATTCCTCCCAATCGCCGTCGCGCAGCCCTTCGAGGACGCGCTCCGCATTCGGGAGCGTCTCGCCTTCGGGCATGCCGAGATGCCGGACTTGCCAAGCGGGTGCGGGGGTCACTTCTTCACCTCGTTCACTTCGGCCGCGTAGAAGGCGATGGTCCCTTTTATCCGCCGTCGCTCCAAATCCTGAGCCACTTGTTTGACGTAGGCACGCCGGAGTTCGACGTTGCAGGCGATGCGTACTTCCGGCGGACGCGGCACCGACCTCAGGATCGAATCGAGGCGGTCCGAGAGATCGCCGACCGACTGGAGATTGGCGTTCTCTTTCAGCGGTGCGGCGGCTCCGGTGCCGACCCCGTAGAAGACATCGCCGTTCGGCCGCTTGTCGATGAAGATCGTCAGGGCGTCGGGATCTTTGCTCAGCTTGCCGGCGTTCCGCATCCCCGGCACC
>JAYVTJ010000560.1:0-4540 GCA_043774415.1 Fimbriiglobus sp.
GAGACCCACCGCGGGCTGCGGAAGCTAGCGGTGGGTCTCGCAGACTCGACCACACCCTACGGGGGTATCGCCAAATTCACGAGGCTACCCCCGACCCGAAGCCGGCTTGTCCGCAATGCGCCGTCGGGGTACGCTCCGCGCAGGAGTCTCCCCCGCAAGGATGCGCGACGGATGCTCGACTTCGGTTTCCGCGCTCGGCCGCTCTGGTTCGCCGCCCTCGCCGCCGTCGTCGTCGGACAGGGGACGCTCGCGCTCGGACTTTTCGGCTCGCTCGAAGGGCTGAACGATGACCGCCCGGTCCTCGACGGCCGGCATCCGCTGCACCTCTACCACGGAATGCTCGGTGCCGCGACGTTCCGCGAGAGTCGCGCCGTCACCTGCTACGATCCGCACTTCCAAGCCGGTTACCCGAAGACGCCGGTCTTCGACCCCGGCTCGCGACCCGCCGAATTCTTCGTCTTCGCGTTCGATCGGCGCACCCCGGCGGCCGCGTACAAGCTCGGGCTGTTCTTGGTTTGCGCCGCCGTGCCGCTCGTCTTCGCCTGCGCCGGTCGCGGCTTCGGATTGCCGGCGCCGGTGGCCTGCTCGGCCGCCGTTCTCGGCTGCGGACTGTGGTGGTCGCCGGGCGTGCGAACGCTGATCGACGCGGGGCAGATCGACGGACTGATCCTCGGACTGGCGTGGATCGCCTTCGCCGGCGGATTGGCGCGCTACGCCGCCGATCCCGGCCTCACCGGCTGGTGCCTCATGGCCCTCGCCTCGCTGGTCGGCTGGTATGTCCACCCCGTCGGCTGGCTCGGCGTGCTGCCGATGGTCGCGGTCTACTACTTCGCCTCGGCCCCGCGCCACGGGCTGGCTTGGCACCTCGGTCTGCTCGCGGTGCTGGCCGTCGGGGTCGTGCCGAACCTCTGGTGGCTCGCCGACTGGAGCCGCTTCTGGTGGCTGCGTCAGCCGACGCCGGGCGAAGCGCAGTCTGCTCCCGATCTGCTGCACATCGTGGGGCGATTCACCGATTACACCGACTTGCTCGGCCCGCTCGGAATCGGTTTGGCGCTGCTCGCGATTCCGGGATCGGCGCTGATGGCCCGGCACGGACGCATCGGTTCGGTCTGGCTCATCCTCGCGGCCGGATTCAGCGCGCTGGTCGCGGCGCGGCTCGGACAATCGTGGGCCGCGGCGCGCTCGATCGAATCGGTCGGCGTCGCGCTGCCCGCACTCGCGGCGATGCCGGCGGCATATGCGGTCGGGTGTGCGTTGCAGCGCATCCGCGTCGGCACGCCGATTCTCGCAGCCATCTCGACGCTTCCCCTGCTCGCGGCCTGGCTCGGAATCGGACTGGCCGTCGAAACGCTCCAACTCGGGCCGACGGCGGCGCAGCAGCAGTTGATCGACGCGATCCGGCAGACGACGACGCCCGAAGCGCGCTTGCTCCTCGAAGACTGCGGGACGGATCAGCCCGGCTGGAACTGGCCGGTGCTGCTCGGGTTGCCGGCGGATCGCTACGGCATCGGCGGTCTCGATCCGGACGGGAACATCGAGCACCTCGCCTGCGGGATGAAGGCCGGGAAGCTCCAGGGCAAAGCGTTCGCCGAGTGGACGCCCGCCGACCGCACCGCCTACTGCACGCGCTACAACATCGGCTGGGTGCTCTGCCGCACTCCGGAGAGCGCGCAGTTCTGGATGGCCGATCCGACGGCGAAGGTGATCGGTCGGTACTTCGCCGGCGCCGATTGCGTCCTGATCGAATTGACCCGGCCGCGCTCGTATGTGCTCAGCGGCCGGGCGACCGTGAGTCAAATGGATCGCGGTCGCATCGTGCTGACGGACGCGGCACCCGACGAATCGGGCTGGCTGCGCCTCAGCTTGCACCATCAGCAGGAGTTGCAGGTCGCACCGCTGAACATCACCCCCGCCGCCGACCCCGATTCGAGCGACCCGATCCCCTTCTTGAAACTGCAGCTCCCGGGACCGGCCTCGCGCATCACGATTTCCTGGCCGCATCCGTAGAGGCGACTGCCGCCCGTTTCCGCTAAACTGGCTCTCCCTTTCCCGCTTCAGGAGACGCCATGTTCCGTTCGCTGCCGCTCGTCGCACTGCTGGCCTTCGCCTTCCCGGCCGCCCGCGCCGCCGATGACAAGCCCGCCCACAAGGAGACCCGCTTGTTCGAACTCCGCATCTACACCGCCAACGAAGGCAAGCTCGACGCCATCCACAAACGCACCCAAGACGCCGGCATGAAGCTCCTCGAAAAGCACGGCGCCACCGTCGTCGGCGTCTGGTCGCCGGTCGATGCCAAGGATGCCCGCTTCTTCCTGCTGCTGGCGCACAAGGACCGCGCCGCCCGCGATGCGACCTTCAAGGCTTTCGCCGCCGATCCCGATTGGGTGAAGGTCCGCGACGAATCCGAGAAGGACGGCAAGCTCGTCGCCAAGGCCGAGGAGCTGTTCCTCACGGCCACCGATTACTCGCCGATGGTGAAGGTCGCCGAGAACAACGCCGTCCGCGTCTTCGAACTGCGGACGTACACCGCGACGGAAGGGAAGCTCGACAACCTCAACGCCCGCTTCCGCGATCACACGCTCAAGCTCTTCGAGAAGCACGGCATGAAGAACTGGGCCTACTGGAATTACGCGAAGGGCACGAAGGGCGACGACGCGATGCTCGTCTACTTCCTGACGCACGAGAGCCCCGAGGCGGCGAAGAAATCGTTCGACGAGTTCCGCAAGGACGAGGACTGGGTGAAGGCCCGCACCGCGTCCGAGGAGAAGGCCGGCGGCTCTCTGACCGTCAAGGACGGGGTGAAGTCGGTCTTCCTGAAGCCGACCGTTTACTCGCCGACGAAGTAGGCGAGCCGAGTCTGTCCGGCCGATTCCCCCCTTGCGGCGCCGGACAGAAATGCAAAACGCCGGACGCTTCGTAGGGCGGGTGGAGTCTTCGTAACCCGCCGTGCCCCTCACTTCCGGCGGCGGGTTCCGCAGACTCCACCCGCCCTACGCAAGACCGCCAAAATCCTGAGGCACACCCTCCTCAGTATTCCCGCTCCACAGTATCTCTCCACATCCTGTAGAATCTCCTACACCCTCCTATCCTTTTCTCCCTCCCCCCAAAGGCTCCACCAATGCTCACCCGCCGCACGTTCCTCCGCACCGCCGCTGTCGCGGGCGCCGCTCCGCTCATCTGGCAAACGACCCCCGGCGCCCGCGCCGCGTCCGGGCGGCTCACGCTCGGGTTCATCGGCGTCGGCACCATGGGCCGGGGACACCTCGGCGGGTTCCTCAATCGCAAGGATGTCGAAGTCGTCGCCGTGTGCGATGTCGTCAAAGAGCGCCTCGACAGCGCCGCCCAGATGGTCGACAAGAAATACTCCCCGCGCAAGGGCGGCGGCGTCCAGACCTACGGCGACTTCCGCGACCTGCTCAAGCACAAGGATCTCGACGCCGTCGTCATCGCCACGCCCGATCACTGGCACGCCATGATCTGCACGCAGGCGAGCGCGGCCGGGAAGCATATCTACTGCGAGAAGCCGCTGACGCACAATGTCGCCGAAGGACGCGCCCTCGTCGAAACGGTCGCGAAGTCGAAGGTCGTCTTCCAGACCGGCAGCCAGCAGCGCAGCGAATTCGGCAACAACTTCCGCAACGCCGTCGAGGCCATTTGGAACGGCCGCATCGGCAAGCTCAAGACGATCCACATCGGCGTCGGCAATCCGTCGCGGCCGTGCGATCTGCCGAAGGAAGAGATCCCCGCGGGCACCGATTGGGACTTTTGGCAGGGGCCCGCGCCGGAGCGCGCGTACAACAGCGCGCTTTGCCCGAAGGGGGTCCACGGCCACTTCCCGGCCTGGCGCGACTACGAGGAGTACGCCGGCGGCGGCGTCGCCGATATGGGCGCCCATCACTTCGATATCGCCCAGTGGGCCATGGAGATGGACGGGAGCGGGCCGGTCGAAATCGTGCCGCCATCGGATAAACCCGGCGCGAAGCACGGGTTGAAGCTGATCTACGCCAGCGGGATCGAGATGATCCACAACGAGTTTCCGAAGGGGAAGGACGGCAAGGAGATCAAGGGGGATTGCGTCTTCGTCGGCGAGGACGGCATCATCGTCGCGGGTCGCGGCGAGTTCCGCGGCATCGGCACGGATGCGCTGAAGACCCCGCTCGACGGCAAGGCGAAGCGCGTGATGGCGAGCAGCGACCACAAGGCGAACTGGCTCGACGCGATCAAGTCGCCGAAGGCGGCGGCGATCTGCCCGGCCGAGACGGGGCACCGCTCGGCGACGATCTGCCACCTCACGAACATCGGCTACCGGCTGCACCGCAAGCTGAAGTGGGATCCGGCGAAGGAGATGTTCGTGGGGGACGATGCGGCGAACAAGGAGCTGAGCCGGACGCCGCGCAAGGAATGGAAGGCGTGAGGACTGATCCTGTCCCCCCTCTCCGCTTCGGAGAAGGGGTTAGGGGGTGAGGTCTGGCCTGAGAATATGAGCGTCCTTCATCCTCGCGCGGGGATACCTCACCCCCCGGCCCCCTCTCCGAAGCGG
>JAYVTJ010000561.1:0-3725 GCA_043774415.1 Fimbriiglobus sp.
CGCGAACCGCTCGGCGTTGTCCGGATAGTCGGCCTTGTAGCCGCCGGGCATCGTCTGCTGGTAGAGGCCGCGACCGTGGTAGCCGTCGTCGCGGTCGAAGTATTCCGGGGCATCGATGAAGTAGATCGGCACCTCGGTCCCGGGGAGCTTCGACCGGTAGACCCGGCAGGCGAGCGTCCGCGATCCGATGGGAACGTGCAGCACATGGGCGGTCGCTTCGGGCGGCATCTTGCCGTAGCGCACGACGCGGTAGTGCGGCATGACCACGGCGACATCGTGGCCGCGCTTCGCCAGCGCGCGCGGGAGAGAACCGGCAACATCCGCCAGCCCGCCGGTTTTGGCGAAACCGACGACTTCCGAAGCGATCAAGAGGATGCGCACCGATCCGACCTCGAGCCGTGAGAGAAGTCTTATCTTACCAATCCAAAATGATTTCGGCCCTGACCCCCCACCCCTCCGTGGAATCATTTCAAACTTCTGGTAGAACCGATGCGCGGTATAGACTTACGTCCGATTTTCCTATCATCCGGCCGCATCGAAACCATTCCAGCCGGACATTCGGAATGGATATTCGTCTTCCCTAATGACCGCGATTAGCCTATAGTAATGCCGTCGTCTTCCATCTGGATTTATCACATGTTCACCCGCCTTTGCCTTGTGTTGCTCGGCTTGATTCCCGTTGTGTTAAGCGGTTGTGGGTCGCCCCAGCCGCCGACGATCGTGGCGACGACGAGCCTCATCGCCGATGCCACGAAGCGTATCGCCGGGTCGCACTGGAAAGTCGAATGCCTCATGGGGCCGGGGGTCGATCCGCACAAGTATCAGCCCTCCGCCAGCGACCTCGGCAAGCTCTCCTCGGCGAAGCTCGTCCTCTTCAACGGCCTCCACCTCGAAGGCAAAATGGTCGATGTGCTCGAGAAGCCCGCGAAAGGTCGCAAGGCCGTCGCCGTGACGCGGAGCATTCCGGAGACCGACCTGCACCAGTCGGAGCCGGGGTCCGAGACGGTCCACGATCCGCACATCTGGTTCGACGTGCGCCTCTGGAAGAAGTGCGCCGAGGTGATCCGCGACGAACTCTGCGAACTCGATCCGGCCCACGCCGACGAGTTCCGCGCCAATGCCGAAGCCTACCTGAAGGAACTCGACGAGCTGCACAAAGAAGTGCTCACGAAGGCCGCGAAGCTCCCGGCTGAGAAGCGCATCCTCGTGACGAGCCACGACGCCTTCGGCTACTTCGCCGCCGCGTACGGGTTCGAGGTCCACGGCTTGCAGGGCGTCAGCACCGCCTCCGAATCGGGGACGCAGGATGTACAGAATCTGGCGAAGCTCATCGGCGAGAAGAAGGTGCCCGCGCTCTTCACCGAGACCTCGGTGCCGAGCAAGGGGTTGGAAAAGGTCATCGGCACCGTGAAGGAGACGTACAAGATCGACGTGCGCCTCATCGCCGGCGACGACGCGCTCTACTCCGATGCCCTTGGCGAAGCGGGGTCCACGGGCGCGACCTACATCGGGATGGTCCGCCACAATATCGAAGTCATCGTGAAAGCCCTCACCCCGTGAACGCGCCCATCCTCCCCGCCCTCGAAGTCCACGACCTCACGGTCGCCTACCGCGAGAAGCCCGCGCTCTGGGACATCGACCTCACGGTGCCGCCGGGCGTGCTCGTCGGCGTCGTCGGCCCCAACGGCGCGGGCAAGACGACGCTGCTGAAAGCGATGCTCGGTCTCGTCCGTCCCGTATCGGGACGAGTGCTCATCCACGGCCAGCCGTACGACGCGAACAAGCAGGCCGTGGCGTACGTCCCCCAGCGCGGCTCCGTCGACTGGGACTTCCCGACCACCGTTTTCGACGTGGTGCTCATGGGCACCTACGGCCAGCTCGGCTGGTTCCGCCGGCCGGGGCCGTTGCAGAAGGAAGCGGCCCGCGATGCCTTGGCGAAAGTGGGCATGGGCGACTTCGCCGACCGGCAAATCCGCCAGCTCTCGGGAGGTCAGCAGCAGCGCGTCTTCTTGGCGCGCGCCCTCGTGCAGCAGGCGCCGGTTTACTTCATGGATGAACCGTTCCAGGGTGTCGATGCCGTGACGGAGCGGGCCGTGGTCGAACTGCTGCGCGAGTTGCGCGCGCAGGGCCGCACGGTGCTGGTGGTCCACCACGACTTGGCGACGGTGCCGGAGTACTTCGACGAAGTCGTGCTGCTGAACGTGCGGAAGATCGCGAGCGGCCCGATGGCGGCGGCGTTCACCCCGGCGAATCTGAAAGCGACCTACGGCGACCGAGTCGGCGCGGTCGGCGCGGAGCGCTGAGCACGCCGAGATCGAAACTGTTCCGGTGAATGGCGAAATGCCGGCCGCCGTCTATACTGGCTCTCTCTCAAAAGCCTTTTCATCCCCCCGGCCGCGATCGTCCCCTGCGGCCCAACTCCGTCGAGGTGCATCCATGCGTGTCCTGCTGTCCGCGATTTTCCTCGTTGCGTCCGCCGGTCTCGGCTTCGCCGAAGACAAGAAGGACGACAAAAAAGAAGAGCCGAAGGTTCTGACGCTCAAAGAGAAGATCGCCGAGCTGAGCAAGGATTTGAACAAGGCGAGCCAAGAGGCCGGCAAGAAGTTCGGCGAAGCGAAGACGGACGGGGAGAAGACCGCCATCCGCGAAGAGTACTTCGCGATGCAGGGCAAGATCGGCCAGCGGATGCTCGACCTCGCGAAGGAATTCCCGAAGGACGAAGGCGCTTTCGACGCCACCATGTCGGCCGTCAATATGGGCGCCAAGGGGGCGAGCGACTACCTCGTCGAGACGTTCGTCGATGATCCCAAAATCGTGAAGGCGATCCCGCAGCTCGGCCACGGGCCGGACGGCGCCAAGGCGCTCAACCTCATCGGCGAGAAGTCGAAGAGCAAAGACGTGCAGGGCGCCGCGAAGTTCGCCGCGGTCGCTTCGGAGATCGAAAGCGCCGATTACCCGAGCACGGGCAAACCGCTGCCGGAGAAGGAAGCGGCCGCGAAGTTCGCCGCCGCAAACGAGAAGCTCGCGAACATCGTGAAGGATTTCGGCGATGTGAAGACGGCCGCCATGGGGCCGGGCGACGCGCCGACCGTGGCCCAGGCTTCGAAGAAGATCAAGTTCTTCATCGAAAACCTCACCGTGGGCAAAGCGGCGCCGGACGCGGAGTGCGAACTGCTCGAAGAGGGCAAGAAGGCCAAGCTGAGCGACTACCGCGGCAGCGTCGTGGTGCTCGACATCTGGGCGACCTGGTGCGGGCCGTGCCGGCAGATGATCCCGCACGAGCGCGACATGGTGAAGCACTTCGAAGGGAAGAAGTTCAAGCTCGTGAGCGTGAGCGCCGACGCCAAGAAGGAGACGCTGACGAAGTTCCTCGAGAAGGAAGAGATGCCCTGGACGCACTGGTGGAACGGCGCCAAGGGCGGCCTGGTCGAAGAGTACCAGGTGCGCTTCTACCCGACGGTCTACATCATCGACGGCAAGGGCGTGATCCGCGCGAAGCACCTCCGCGGCGACGACCTCGAGAAGTTCGTCGACAAGCTGCTGGCCGAAACCAGCCCGAAGTAGCGCGGGCGGATTGAAGCGAGAATCCCGCCGACCGGCGGGGTTCTTTCATTTGGCGAACTGTAGCGGAAGTCGCCAGACTTCCGTTGCCTGATTGAATCGCGGAAGTGGTCGGAAGTCTGGCGAGTTCCGCTACGGGCGACCGACTGTCGTAGTCGTCGGAA
>JAYVTJ010000562.1:0-2746 GCA_043774415.1 Fimbriiglobus sp.
ATCGGACCGGTGCCGGGGCGACCGCGGCCATCGAGGAACGGCGTGAGGAAGATCGGGACGCTCTTGCCTTCGAGTTTCGGATCGAGCCGGCCGCTCACGGCGAGCATGGCATCGCGGATCGCCTCCCCTTCGAGGCGCTTCACGCGGAACTTGTGCAGGAGGGCATTCGTCGGATCGGCCTTGTCAGAGGCGGGGTCGCCAGTCGAATCCATGCAGTAGGCGTCGGTGAGCACGAGCTTGCGGATCAACCGCTTCGTGCTCCAGCCGTCCTTCACGAACTCGGTCGCCAAGTGATCGAGCAACTCGGGGTGCGTCGGCGCTTCGCCGAGCAATCCGAAGTTGTCGGGCGTCGGCACGAGTCCCCGGCCGAAGAGGTGGTGCCAGACGCGGTTCACCGCGATGCGGCTCGCGTACGGATTCTGCTTCGGATCGGTCCACTGCATCGCGAGTTCGAGCCGGCCGCTGCCACTCGTATGATTCAATCCATCGGTGCCGGCGAGCGCCTCCAGTGAGCGGTGCGCGACGGCGATGCCGGGGGTGCGCGGGTTGCCGCGGACGAACACCGCCTCATCCACGGCGGTACCCTCCCACTGGGCGAGCGCGATCCGCGATTCCCACTTCACATCTTTCGCGAGAACCTTTTCCGCATCGGCCACCTTCGCGGCGAGGGCTTTGATCGCTTCGACATCGGGCATCTTCGAAATCTTGTACTCGACCTGCGGTAGACAGGGCGTCTCGTCGGATTGAACGACCATCGCAACGGCGAAATCGGTTCGCGGATCGGCGCCGAATTCGACGTGCAGGCGCTGCCCGACATAACCTGCGACGCTCTGACCGACCCAGCGGTATTCTTCGGCATTCGTAATCGTGTGAATCAAGCTGCCGTGGAGCGGCCCGGCAAGAACGGTGTGTCCATCGACGGCGGCGTAAGCCGTGCCTCCACCTCGCACGAGGTAGTAGAGGTCCTTCTTGGTCAGCACGAAGTTCGGCGTGCGGATGCTGAAGCCGACCCGGTTCGTGCGCCCGAGCGGACCGTAGTCCGCGGCCGATTCGCCCGAGGTTTTCAGACCGGTCCAGAAGGGATCGAATGCCGCGGCGGTGTACGGTTCGACGCGCGGTTTGCCGGCTTTCAGAGTGAGTGAACCGGCGCGGCGCGGTGCGCTGCCGAAGGTCACGTCGTCGGGGAACCAGGGCGTGTCGGAGGATGAATAGTCCGCGACGATTTCGGCTTTGCCCTTCCACGCGGTCGGCGACACATTCGCCAAGATGCGGGACACTTCCACTTGCGAAGCCAGTTCTTTCGCCGTCGATTCTCGGAGTGCGGCCAGTTCGGCCGCCACTTTCCGATTCGCCTCCCAACCGTCGAACCGGACTTGCCGGTAGCCGCTCCCCTCGATGATGCCGTAGAGCGCGTAGTAATCCTTCGTGGCGATGGCGTCGAACTTGTGATCGTGGCAGCGGGCGCAGGCGACCGTGAGGCCGAGGAACGCTTTGGTCGCCACGTCGATGCGGTTGTCGAAGCGGTCGGCCTGATCTTGACGGATGTCCACGGGGGAATGGACTTCCTCGCCCAAGTGCCAGAACCCGGAGCCGAGGATCGATTCGTTGACGCCGGTCTTGGGGTTCACCCGGGGCTTCGGCAGCACGTCCCCGGCCAGTTGCTCGCGGACGAACTGATCGTAGGGCACATCGGCGTTGAGCGCCCGGATCACGAAGTCGCGGAACTGGAAGGCGTTGGCGATGTCGGGTTCGAATTCGTGCCCCCGGCTTTCGGCGTAGCGCACGAGGTCGAGCCAGTGGCGGCCCCAGCGCTCGCCGAACTGCGGCGAAGCCAGCAGGCGATCCGCGACTTTCGCGAAGGCTTCGGGAGTGACATCCTTCTCGAAATCCGCGAGTTCCTTCGGCGTCGGCGGCAGACCGGTGAGGGCGAACGTCACCCGGCGGAGCCAGACGGGCTTGCTCGCGGCCGGGGCGGATTTGAGGTTCTTCTCTCGCAACTTGGCGAGCAAGAAGCGATCGACGGCGGTCGCTGACGGTGGCATGTCAGCGACGACCGGCACCGCCGGCGAAGCCACCGGTTTCCAGCTCCAGTGCTCGGCTTTGCGCTTGGCGAGGTCGAACGCGGCTTTGGTCTCGGTCGCGGAGGTGTCATTCGGCCAGACGGCCCCGGCCTTCACCCACTTCTCCAGATCCTTGATCGCACCGTCCGGCAGCTTCCCATCGGGCGGCATTTGCAGATCGGTGTTGGCGTAGCGCACGGCTTCGATGAGCTTGCTCTTGGTCAAGTCGCCGGGGACGAGGGCCGCTCCGTTGTCGCCCCCCTTGAGCAGAGCCGCGCGGCCATCGGTGCGCAGACCCCCTTTGGGTTCCTTCCCCTTGCGGGCTTTGTCGTCCCCGTGGCACTTCGCGCAGTGTTCCAGCAGCAGCGGTCGGATCTTCTGCTCGAAGAATTCTTCCGGCTCTCCGGCGATGGCGCGGGAGGCGGTCGCGATGATGACGACAGCGATGCAGAAACGTGCGACGGGCATGCGGCCGTCTCCGGAGGGCGGTACAGGTATCATACCCGCCGAAGTCGCCGGAAGCACGCGCGGAGATCCGCATCGCGCCAACGTCCGAGGGTGGTACGCTGTTGGGGTTGAGGAACCACATCCGAGGGATCTTTCATGTTCCGGAATCCATGCACGCTTTTGGCGATGGTCGCGTTCGCCGTTCCTTCGATCGCGGAGGCACCGAAAGCGTCGGTGCA
>JAYVTJ010000563.1:0-6414 GCA_043774415.1 Fimbriiglobus sp.
CGGGCCGCGGAAGCCGGGGCCGTACGAGAGGGCCAAGCCCAAGCCGAGGAGGCAGGCGACGGAGACGGCCAGCGTGACGCGGCCGGTGGGACTTTCGCGCCGGATCGCCGCGACGCGGGTCGAAGCTTCGATGGTGGCGACGGAGGCCTTCGGCCAGGGCTGCGGCACTTGGGCTTTGAAGTAAGCCGAGAAACGGCGGTCGAGTTCGTCCGGCGCGGCCGGGAGAGGATTGCGGTTCATGGGTTCGGTTTCACTCCTGCGGCCGAGAAGCGCTCGGCCAGTCGTTGTCGGGCGCGGCTCAAGCGCATGTGGACTGCGGAGGGTGCGACCCCGAGGATTTCGGCGATCGCGGCGGTTTCGTAATCGAAGGCGTACCGGAGGGTGAGAATCTCCCGATCCGCCGGGGCCATTTCGTCGAGGATGCCGCGGATCTGGCGGAACGATTCGTCCCGCTCCATCTTCGCCAGCGGTCCATCGTCCCGACCCGGCAAGCCCCCGAGCATTTCCGGCGGCTGGGTTCCATTCCGGCGGAACGAACTCTTCGCATAATCTTCGGCAAGATTCCGGGCCACCCGGAGCAACCAGGCCCGCGGATTCAGGATCGACTCGTTGGCTTCCAACTGCTTCCAAAATCGCAGGAATACCTCCTGCATGACATCCTGGGCCGAATCGGCGTCCATCCAGCGTGCGTAGGCGAGCGCCCAGACCTCCCGCGAATGGACGGCGTACAGAGCTTCGAACTCCGTGCGGCGCATGTCCGACTTTCGCGGGTCGAGCTTCATGGAATCGTCGGCCTCTGTTACGACGGGTGACACAGCCGCTTCTAACGGGGAATTCCGCTCGGTCGTTTGATTTCGGTCGTTTCAGTGCTTTCGCTGCCTTCAACGGAGGGGGTAGCAGAAACGACTGAAACTGAAATCGAACTCGAAATCGGACTCACGTCATCACCGAAAGATTGTCGCGGTGAACGAGTTCGGGATAAGGCACTTTGCCCAACCGCTCGGCCATCTGTTCGGAATTCAGTCCCGCGATCTTGGCGGCGTCGGCCGCGGAATAATTGCTGAGACCCCGCGCGAATTCAGTTCCGAACTCGTCGCAAATGCTGACGAGGTCGCCCTTTCCGAATTCGCCGACGATTTCGCGGACGCCGACGGGAAGTAGACTCTTGCCGAGCTGGACCAGTGCTATTTTCGCACCCGGATCGATCAGCAGGCGGCCCTTCGGACGCGCCGTGAGACCGATCCAGCGCTTCCAAGCGGGAGTCGCTCCCGTTTGAGGCAGGAACAGAGTTCCGACGGTCTCACCCGCGAAAACGCTCTCGAGAATCCCATCCTTCGCGCCATTCGCCATAATCACGGCTCCGCCGGCGGAGGTCGCCAATCGGGCCGCTTTCAACTTGCTGCGCATGCCGCCGGTGCCGAGTTGGCTCTTTGTCGCCCCGGCCAAGTCCGCCACATCCGCATCGATATCGGGAACGGTGTCGAGGAGCTTCGCGGATTGATCGACGCCGGGATCGGCGGAGTATAGCCCATCGACGTTCGTGAGCAGCACGAGCAGCTTCGCCCGCATGAGGTTCGAGACCATGGCCGCGAGTTGGTCGTTGTCGCCGAACTTGATCTCGGCCACGGCGACGGTGTCGTTCTCGTTGATGATCGGCAGCGAACCGTACTCGAAGAGAGTCAGGATCGTGTTGCGGACGTTCAGGTAGCGGGCGCGGTTGTCGAAGTCTCCGGCCGTCAAAAGGATCTGTGCGGGCAGAATACCGTGCGGAGCGAACGCCTCTTGATACATCTGCATCAGCGCCGTCTGGCCGACCGCGGCGCAGGCTTGCAAATGGGGCAGGTCGGTGGGTCGCTTGCCGAGATTCAGTTTGCCGACACCGGCTCCGATGGCTCCGGAGCTGACGAGGACAACCTTCCAGCCGCAGGTGCGAATGGATCGGATTTGTGAAGCGAGCGATTCAATGCGGGCGCGGTCGAGCATCCCTTCGGCGTTGGCCAGCACATTGGTGCCGACCTTCACGACGACGGTGCCCGGTTCGGCGAAGAGCTGCGGGCGCATGGTCATTCCCCCCGCACGGGCGGGATGATTTTCGCCGCGGCGGCGCCGTCGAGCACGAACTGCACGGCGATCCCGGCGAGGACGAGGCCGAGGACCCGGCCGAGGACGTGGATGCCGGTCATGCCCAGTCGCTTTTGAATTGGTTCCGCTAAGCGCAGCGTGAGATAGCAAATGACGCCCGTCAGGATGATGCTGATCTGGATCATCGACGCTTCCATCCAATTCTGTGCCTTGGAACTCAGCACGGCGACAGTGGACAGCGCCGCGGGACCGGCGAGGAACGGGATCGCCAGCAGCGTGATCGCGACATCGGAGGCCGCGGCGCTCTCTTTCATTTCCTCGGGATCTTCCTGCGTACTCCGCTGCGCGCGGATCATGTCGAGGGCCACCATGAACAGGATCAGCCCCCCGGCGATTTGGAAGGCCGGGAGCGTGAGGCTCAGATAGTGAAAGAGGTAGGTCCCGACGGAGGCGAAGGCCATGAGCGTGATCGTGGCGACGATGCACGCGGTCCGCGCGGTCTTGCGCCGACGGGCCTCATCGTAGTGGGCCGTGAGTGCGAGGTACGCGGGGATGGTCCCCGGCGGATCGACGAGGAAAAGGATCGAGACGAACGCCGTGGTCGCGAAGTCGAGCATCAAGGCGTCCAATCGTGATCGGGGCCGACGGCGGCGCAGAACTCGGCGAGCAGCTTCGCGGCGTTCGTCAGGTCATCGAGGTGGACGATTTCCACCGGGCTATGCATGTAGCGATTCGGGATGCCGATCAATCCCACGGCCACGCCCTGCCGGCTGATCTGCATGGCGTTCGCATCGGTGCCCGTGGCCCGCGGCGCCCCGCGAACTTGGAACGGGATACCGTGAGCGGTCGCCGTCGTTTCGAGCAGGTCGAAGACGCGCGGATTGATGTTCGGTCCGCGGAAGAGCACCGGGCCGCCGCCGCACTTCACATCGCCGAGCTGCTTCTTGTCGCTGCCCGGCGTGTCGGTCGCATGACAGACATCGACGGCGATGCCGACGTGCGGATTCACGGTGTAGGTCGCCGTGTGCGCCCCGCGCAGTCCGACCTCCTCGGCCACCGTCGAAACGCTCGTCACATTCGCTCGGAGATCTCGTCCCTTCAAGAATCGCAGCGCTTCCATCACGACCCAGAGGCCGACTTTGTCGTCCATGGCCGGGGATGCGGCGAGGTCGTTGCGGAGCGGCCGGTAGCCGAGCACGAACGTCACGGCATCGCCGGGGCGCACGAGTTTCTCGGCGTCCTCCTTGGTCTTGAAGCCGAGGTCGATCCAGATGTCGGTGAACTCGGGTACTTTCTTGCGCTCCTCGGGCGTTTGCAGGTGGATCGCTTTCCGCGAGATGACGCCGACGAGCGGGCCGGACTTCGTGTGGACCGCGAGGTATTGGCCGATGAGCACTTGGACATCCCAGCCACCGATCGGCTGAACGTAGAGGAAGCCTTCGCTGTCGATGTGCTGAACCATCAGTCCGATCTGATCGCAGTGACCCGCGAGCATGATCCGCGGCGACGTCGCCCGTTCCACGGCATAACGAGTCGCGTAGACGTTCCCATGCGCATCGGTGCTGAGCGCGTCGCTGAAGCCGGCGGCGCAGTCGCGGACGACGGCTTGGATGGCCTGTTCGAATCCGGATGGGCTGGGCGTTTCCAAGAGCTTTTGCAGGAATGCGTGGGAAGTGTCGTCCATGGCCCGCCTTGCGAACGTGAGCGTGAGCGGATCATTTTGCGACGGTGCGGCGCGGAAACAAGTCGGGCGCCGTTCGCCGGACGCGCGCGTGACGGGTACGCTGTCCCGATCTCCACCGACGTTTCCGGAGTTTGCCAATGTCCGAAGAATCCGTCCCCGATCCTGCGCCGGTGCTCGATCTCGTCTCGGCGTTCCGCAAATCGAAGGTGCTCTTCACCGCATGCGAACTCGGTGTGTTCGACGCGCTGAAAGCCGGCCCGCAGAGCGCCGGAGCATTGGCCGCGCAGTTGAAGTGCAGCGCCGATGCGCTCGGGCGCTTGCTCGGCGCCGCGGCCATGCTCGGACTGCTCACGCGGAGCGATGGGGGATTCGCGAACACCCCGGCGGCGACGGCCTACCTCACGACAGACAGCCCCCGGCGGATGCTGGGGTACATCAACTACTCGAGCGCCGTCCTCTGGAAAATGTGGGACAACCTGCCCGGGGCCATCGTCGAAGGAACGCACCGCTGGAAGCAGACCTACGGCCTCGACGGGGCGATCTTCTCGCACTTCTTCCGCACCGATTGGCAGCGGCGCGAGTTCATCCAGGGCATGCACGCCTACGGGCTGATGTCGTCGCCGAAGGTCGTCGATGCCGTGGATCTCGGGCGGTTCAAGACCTTCGCCGACTTGGGCGGTGCGACCGGGCACCTGACGGTCGCGGCCTGCCGGCGCTGGCCGAATCTGCGCGGGGTCGTTTTCGATTTGGACGAGGTCATCCCGATCACGAAGGAGTTCATCCCGGCGGATGTGGCGGAACGGATCGATGTCATCGGCGGCGATTTCTTCGCCGATGAACTGCCGAACGCGGATCTCTACGCGCTCGGGCGCATCATCCACGATTGGAGCGAGCCGAAGATCGAACTGCTGCTGGCGAAAATCCTCGCGGCGCTGCCGAGCGGCGGGGCCGTGTTCCTCGCGGAGAAAGTGCTCGACGACGCGAAGACCGGTCCGGAGTGGGCCGTGCTGCAGCACCTCAACATGCTGACGGTCGCCGAAGGGAAGGAGCGAACGGAGGGGGAGTATGCGGAGCTGCTGCGCGGCGCCGGATTCGCGGAGGTGAGCTGCGTGCGGACGGATTCCCCGCTGGACGTTGTGATGGGAGTGAAGGGATGACGGGACTTGCCAGTCCGACGCGCCAGCGAGGAAGTATCGCCACCTCGCTCGCGCATCGGACTAACAAAGCGATACCCCTCTAGTTTCCGCCACCCCCGGCGGCACCGGCTTCACTTTGTTCAGCTTGAAGAGCAGGGGCATCAGTACCACCAGCGCGGCGAGGCCGAAGACGAACGCGAGGCCGATGGCGTGCCCCGGCAGGTACTGCAGGATCGGCCAGAAGGCGAGGAACCAGACGACGAACAGGAAGGCGTTGAGTGCGATGGCCAAGAAGAGCGCCGCGCCGCTCGGCGCGAAGACGAGGTTCGGCGTCTCCCCTTCGAGAAAACGCGAGCCGCCCTTTTCTTTGAAGAGCTTGTTGTCGGTACTATAGACTTTGCCCACGCGCGGATCTTCGCGCATCTCGGCGTCGAATCGCGATTTCTTCCCATCCAATTCGACGTTCAGCGCCACCGTGATGTAGCCTCCGCCCGAATCGGCGAGCTTGAATTCCTTGCCGTCGGCGTCCACGAACTTGGCCGCTTTCGTCCCCGTTTGAACCTTGAAGGGCACGACCTTCTCGTCCTTCGTAGCGACGCCGTAGCGCACCGCTTCGAAGCCCGCAATCTCCTTCGCACCGGTCGGGTTGAACTCGAAGAATGTGCCGTACTTGTTCTCCGATTCGGCGCGGGTGTTCACGACGACCCACATCGTCAGGTAGCAGGACACGGCCAATCCGGCGGTGAGCGATCGCAGCGGCAGCCGGCTCGCGGGCATGCTGTAGAGGTAGCCCTGCAAAAAGAGGGAGAGGCCCCAGAAGACCCCCGCGAAGGCCACGGTGAGCACGGCGAGCGTGACGGCGAGAACCACGGCGATTCCCCGGCGGAAGATGGAGTGCCTGCGGTTTTACGACAATCGTCCGGAAAGTGGAAGCGCGCCGGCGGCCTCGCTCGTCGGATCACCGTTGGCTTCCCGGCGCCGTTAGAATGCACCTCTGCGGATCGTCTTCTTCCGTTGAGGGTCGCGCCGTTCCTACCGGCGCCCGGGCAACGAGTTTGTAACGCGTCCGGTTTGTCCTTGTAGCTCGCGTGCAGAATTGCCAAAATGCTCGCAGGTGGGGTTCGCCCCTCCGGCCGTGCGAACCTCCGAAGAGAGCACCTATGCGAACGATGAGCTTCCGCGTCGCGATCCTCGCGACCGTGGTCGTGGGCTTGGGCATCGCCCTCCTCACCGCACCGGCATTCGGCCAGAAGGCCCAGCTTCAAATCCAAATCGCACAGCCGATCGGGCCCGGCGGCGGAACGGTGCCGGGCGAAGAGCCGAAGAACCTCATCGAGAAGTTCAGCTTCCCAGAAGACCGCGACACGAACCTCAAGTTCGAAGCCGTCCTCGACTACCTGAACGTCAAGAACGACAAGAAGATCGACTGGGGCACGGTCGTTAAGCTGGCGCAAGGCCTGCTCGATGCCAAGAGCGACTATTTCTATCAGTACCAGGACAAAGACAAGCGCC
>JAYVTJ010000564.1:0-2745 GCA_043774415.1 Fimbriiglobus sp.
GACTTCCGCTACGAAGATCATGAAACTGCTCTAACGAGAACGGGCGGAGGCGGCGTGAACGGCGCGGATGCGATCATCGTTTCGGACATCCACCTCGGCAGCGACAACTGCCAGGCCAAGGCCCTCGTCGAACTGCTCGAATCGATCCACGACCGTCGGCTGCGGACCAAGCGGCTCATTCTCAACGGCGACGTGTTCGATTCCCACGACTTCCGCCGGCTGAAGAAGAATCACTGGAAGGTGCTGTCCGAAATCCGGAAGCTGTCCGACCAAATCGAAGTCGTCTGGGTCGCGGGGAACCACGACGGCTCCGCCGAGATCGTCTCGCACCTCGTCGGTGTCACCGTCGTCGACGAAATCATCGTCGAATCGGACGGCAAGAAAATCCTCTTCCTGCACGGGCACCAGTTCGATCAGTTCATCGAGCGCTACCCGATCGCGACCTGGCTCGCCGACACCGCATACCGCTGGCTCCAGCGGCTCGATAAGTCGCACCACTTCGCCAAGCTCGCGAAGCGGCGGAGCAAAGTCTTCCTGCGCAGCAGCGACAAGATCCGCGAAGGGGCCGTAGAGTACGCGTGGAAGAAAGGGTGCGACGCCGTCTGCTGCGGCCACACGCACCTCGCGCTCGAACTCAATCAGCGGCCCGTCGCGTACTTCAACAGCGGCTGCTGGACGGAGAAGCCCTGCACCTACTTGGTGCTCGAGAAGGGAATCGTAACCGTCCGCACCTACGTGGAACCGGTGGCCGACCCGATTCAAAGCGTCGGCGATTCGAGCGGCGGCACCGCTTCCTCGGGGGCGATCGGCTTGTCGGCGTCGATGAGCAGCCAGAGTCCGGCACCAACGAAGTAGACGATCGCGTACAGCGTGAACAAGTAGAGGATGCCGGTGTTGCCGGGGAAGTGCTTGAGTATCAGCCCCGTCACGAAAATGCCCCCGACGGCGCCGAAAAGATTGCCGACCATATTCATCGTCCCCGCGACCGTGGCCGCGTAGTTCTGGCCGATGTCCTGGCAGACGGCCCACGCCGGGGCCATGATCAAATCGTTCATGAAGCCCATCAGGATGAGCAATCCCGCGTAGGCCAGCAGATTGTCGGGATCGCCGAGCTTGACCCCGGCGGCCGCGAGATAGCATGCGCCGGCGCCCGTATAGCCCACCATGCCGAGGACGCGTCGGCCCCACTTGCGGTCGCCCGTCCGACGGATGTAGCGATCCGAAAGCAGCCCGCCGAGCAGGCAGCCGAACATCCCGACGATCAGCGGGGCGCCGCTGAGGAGGGCGAGGGCCATCTTCCCGGCGGCGTACGGCGTGGCATCGTCGTTCATCCCCCACTTCTTGAATTCTTCTTTCATCGAGCGCGGGTGGTTGTACATGAGGAAGTACCAGCAGAAGTTGGTCACGATGTACATGCCACAGACGGCCCAGAGGTTCCTGGAGAGGAAAATCTTCCGCCACGGGACGCGGTTTACCGCGGCCGGCGGTTTGCGGCCGTCTTCGATGAGCGCGAGTTCGGCCGCATTCACGGCCTTCACTTCGCGCGGCTTGTTTTTGAAGAAAAAGTAAAAGAGCACGCACCAGAGGATAGCGATGGCCGCGAAGAGCCACAGCGCCTCGTTCCACCTCCAGTTGCAGAATTGCTTGTCGGTCAGCAGCAGCCAGAGGAAGGGGGTCAGGCCACCCATGAAACGGGCGCACATCCAGACGGCCGACTTCGCGAAGCCCCGGTCCGCGGCCGGGAACCAGTTGTAGAGCGCCTTCGAGATGTTCGGGAAAGCCCCCGCTTCGCCGACTCCGAAGAAGAACTGGATGGCGACCAACCCCCAATAGCCGATGAAGATCAGTCCGCCGAAGAGCCACTGACCGGTGAGACCCCAGATCGCGACGAAGGCGGACCACCAGAGTACGACGCGGAGCAGGGTGCTACGCGGGCCGACGGTGTCCCCGAGCCAGCCCGAAGGGATTTCGAAGAGCGCGTAGGCGAGTTGGAAGGCCATGAGGACGATGAAATAATCGTTCTCGATGTCGAGCTGGCGGTCGGCGGCGCGCTCGGTGTTGAGATCGGCGAGGATGTCCGCCTTCGCGTTGCCGTTGGCGGCGCGATCCATGTAGGTGATCATCGCGAGGAAGCAGAGCAGGGCGAGGATGACGTAGCGATAGCGGGAGGGGCGGGTCGGATCGGCGAGGGGGGTCATGGGCCGCCAGTGCTAGGGAGGGGGCGGATCGGGCACGGTACTTTAGCGGGAACGGGCGAGCATCGCAAGCATCCGGTGGGATAGAATGGCGATACTCCACCCGTTCTCCGAGGGTCACGGATGCTTCCGCGCATCGCACTCGCCGCACTCGCCGTTGCCCTCCTCGCTACCGACCGCGCCTCGGCCGCCCCACCGGACGGCGAGCAGGAGACGGTGTCGAAGGTGAATCGCGCCATCGACACCGGCGTGCAGTACCTCCGCGTGAACCGCAAATCGACGACGCACTGGGAGGGGTACTGGCTCAATTTCGTCACCGGGATGGACGGCGGCGTCACGGCACTCGGCTGCTTGGCCATGCTCAACTGCGGCGTGAAGCCCGACGACAAGGACGTCTCGGCCGCCCTCGATTCCCTGCGGAAAATCGAACCGGCCTCGACCTACGTCGCGGCGCTCGTCACCATGTGCCTCGCCGAGGTCAAGAATCCGAAAGACCTGCCGCGCATCCAGAAGAACGTCGATTGGCTCGTCAAGACGGCCCGCCGGGAGA
>JAYVTJ010000565.1:0-3902 GCA_043774415.1 Fimbriiglobus sp.
TCAGCTTCGGTCGGCCGGCACCGGAAAGCGGCGCGGCCTACGTCCGCGTCGGCACCGAACGGGAGGTGCTGCGCATCGCCCCGGATACGCTGCACATCGTCTCACGGCCGGCCGAGGAGTACCGCCGCCGGCAGCTCTTCGGAGAGTCGGTCCGCACCCGCTTCGGCGGCGAGGACAGCCCGCCCGTGCCGGTGTCCAACAACGATGTGACCGGGATCACGTTCGTCGGGCCGACCGGGACGGTCACGCTGCACCGCACCTCAGATAACCCTCCCCTCCGTCGCGAACTCGACCGCCCCGCGGCGAGCAAGGCGATTTTCCCGAACGAACTCGCCGACTCGTGGGAACTGAGTGCACCGGTGCGTGACCGGGTCGATCCCGCGAAGCTGAAAACGCTGCTGGCGACAATCCACGATCTCTACGTCGACGGCTTCGTCCGGCCGGACATCACGATCCCGCTCTCCGAATCGCTGATCGAAGGGTCGTCGCCGGGGTTGAACTGGTCGGTGCTGGCGCGCATCGCGATGACGCTGGACAAGCCCGAGCTGCGCACGGCCCGTATCACCGGATTCACGAATGGCCCGAGCGAAGCGCAGTTCGTCGCCCCCGCCGCGGTCGCGTCCCCGGCCGCACTCGCGGGGAAAGCCCAAGCTTACTCGCCCGAACGCAGCATCACGCTGGATTTCAAAGGCGGCGGTGTCGCGAGCTTCGCCGGTGGGCATTCCCGCACTCTCCGCATCGGCGGCGTCTCGCGCCTGAGTACCCGCATCGAAATGCCGCCGCAGCCGATGAACCCGATGGCCCCGCCGCCGATGCCGCGCATCGTCGAGGACAAATACTACTTCGCGAAGTTCGGCGACAACCCGCTCGTCTTCGAAGTGAAGGCCGACAAAGTCGATGGCCTGTTCGCTCCGCCCGACGACTTGCGCGATGCGACGCTCGCCCGCTTCGCCACGCCCGAAGTGAACGAAGTGCGCGTCTCACTCAAGGGAACTTCCGCGTTCACCCTGACGCGCAAGCTCGCGAATAAGGAGGCCGAGAAGGACGAGGACAAGCTGGACCGCTGGTTCCTCGGCGACCGGCTCGCGGAGAGCGGCAAAGTCACCGAGTTCCTCGACGCCCTCGGCAAGCTCGAAGCGAAGACTCCTGGCGAGCGACTCGACGAAGATATTTCTGGAGGCTACTTCGGACCTTCGTTCAACAAATCAACCGTGACATTGATCGCCCAAGCGCGTGTGCCGGAAGGTGACACGCCGCCACCCGCGCGCACCTACACGTTCGAGATCGGCAAGCACGATGCCGCCAAGAAGAAGCTCGCCGTAAAGCTCGCCAACTGGCCGCGCGTCGCACTCGTGGACGATGCGCTGCTCAAATCGATCGACCGCCCGGCCGTTGCCTACCGCAGCCGCAAGCAGTATGACACGGCCGAACTCAAGCTGACGAAGCTCGGCGTCATCGAGACGAAGCGCGTCGCCGACAAGGACGAAGAGAAGCCGCTGCTCGAACTCACTTCGAAGCCGAAGGGGGGCGGGCCCGCGCTCGACTGGGAACTCGTCAAGCCCGTCGCCATCGCCGCCGATGCCGCGAAGGTGGCGAAACTCGTCGAGGATGTCACTCGGCTCGAAGCCGTGGAATACCTCGACGAAAACCCGAGCGACGCCGACCTCGCCGACAAGTACGGGTTCAAACCGAGCGCGAAGCCGGAACTGAAGGACGCCCGTCGTTTGACGGTGACCCTCGGCTTCACCGGGAAGAACGCGGTGCCCGAAACGCTGGCCATCGCGATGCCCAAACCGGGCGAGATCTTCGCCCGCCGCAACGGGACCGGCCCGATCTTCACCGTCGCGAAGGAATTGACCGACGCCCTCGACCGCGGCGCACTCGACCTGTTGCCGCTGCAGTTGTGGACCGCGACGCCAGACAAAGTGACCGCGCTCGAGATCGGCCGCGGCGACGAGAAATACAAGCTGACGGGCGAGGCCGGGAAGTGGAAGCTCAGCGGCCCGTTCGAGGCGAGCGCCTCCGCGGGCGACCTGCTGCCGCTCACAGGGTTCTTCGCGAACCTCCGCGCCATGAAGTACGACGCGCTCGCGGCCGATCCGAAGCACGGCTTCGACAAGCCCGCGCTCACCGTGTCGCTCACAATCCGCGAGCCGAAGCCCGATTCCAAAACGACACCGCCGGAAGAGGCACCCGTCGTGCGGACGCTACTCATCGGCAACGCGGTCGCGGACAATCCCGGCGCCCGTTACGCGAAGATGACCACAGGTACGAATGCGGCCGTCTTCCTGATCGCCGAGAGCGCCGTCAAGCTCGCGGACAAACCGGCCCTCGGCTGGCTCGACCGCAATCTGCTGGCGCTCGATCCGTCGAAGGTGACGAAGGTGCAGATCGCGGGACCGACCCCGGAGGCGAGCCTGACGCTCGTCGCCGACAAGCTCGATTGGAAGCCGGAAGGGGCCGCGTTCCCGCTCGACAAACTCCTCGTCGGCAACCTGCTGATGAACGCGACAAACCCGCCGGTGCTCCGCCTCGCGGCGTACGGGCCGGCCGTCAAGTGGGCCGACTACGGACTCGACAAGCCGACCTACACCTTCACGATCACCACATCGGAGAAGCCGCAGCCGGTCGTATTGAAGCTCGGCAAGGAAGAGCCGACGGGCGAGCGGTACATCCGCATCGGCGACGAGCCGGCCGTCGGCATCGTCAGCGGGGCTACCACGGCGGGGCTGGCGCGCGGCAAGCTCGAACTCGCCGACCGCGGCCTGTTAGCGTTCGACCCCGCGAAACTCACGTCCATCGTCCGCAAGAGAGGCGCGGATACGTTCGAGCTGACGAAAGTCGCCGAGAAGTGGGAAGTGCAAAAGCCGGCGAAGTTCGCCGCCGATCCGCTGACGGCCGAGGAACTCGCCGATGCACTTTCCCGTTTGAGGGCTACGAAAGTCGCGGCGATCGGCGCCAAGGATCTGAAACTGTACGGGTTGGATATGCCTGTCGCAGAGGTCGTCCTCACGGCGGGGATGCCATTCACGCTGAAGATCGGCAAGCCGGTCGACGATGCGAAGCTGGCGGGGGATCGCTTCGTCCAGCTCGTCGATGGAAACGAGCCGATGGTGAAGGTCGTCTCCGGGGCCGCGATCAACAAGCTCCTCGGCGAGCCGATCAAGTTCAAGGAACGGATTCTCAACACCGCTCGCTTCGTCGATGCCGACCGCGTGGACATCGAGCGCGGG
Organism: Fimbriiglobus sp.; assembly: GCA_043774415.1. Taxonomy (GTDB): domain Bacteria; phylum Planctomycetota; class Planctomycetia; order Gemmatales; family Gemmataceae; genus JALHQU01. Next base: position 3,234 of record JAYVTJ010000565.1, read on the forward strand.
GATCGCAAGGCGACGTTCGTGAAGGTCGATGGCACGTGGAAGATGACCGCCCCCATCGCGGCGGAGGCCGAGCAGACCGATCTCGATGAACTCGTGAACGCCGTCGCCAAGTTCCGGGCCGACGAACTCGTCGCCGAGAAGCCGGGCGACCTCAAACCCTTCGGCCTCGACGCGCCGCGGTCGAAGGTGAAGTTCCTGCTGAACGACAAAGAAGTGCTGAGTATCCTCGTCGGCGCGGGCGAGAAGGACGGCCCTCGGACCCATGCGATGGTCGAGAAGGGGGAACTCGTCGGGCTGCTCGACGCCGGTCTGAGCGCGAAGCTGCTGGGCGAGTACCGCAAGCGCGCGGCGTGGTCGGGCGTCGATGCCTCGCAGGTGAACGTGCTGACGATCAGCGACGGCAAGGCGACCTTCGTCCTCCGCAAAGCCGGACCGACGTGGATCGATGCCGACAAGCTCACCGACACCTTCGACGCGGCGAAGATCACCGAAGTGCTCGCGGCCCTCGCGGCGTTGAAGGCCGAGCGGTACGTCGCGGACAAGGATGCGAACTTGGAACTCTACGGGTTGAAGGAACCGAAGCGCGTGATCGTCGTGAGCCTCCAAGAGGGTCGCGTGACGAAATCGCTCCAGCTCGGCGCCGAAGTCGGCGGCACGAACGGCAAGCAG
>JAYVTJ010000566.1:0-3914 GCA_043774415.1 Fimbriiglobus sp.
TTGCTCCGCAAGATCGCGGGCCGGGGAGTGTCGGTACCGATCACGCTGGTGATGGACAACGCCCGGTATCAGCGGTGCGCGTTGGTGCAGGACACGGCCAAAGAGTTGGGGATCGAACTGCTGTTCTTGCCGTCGTATTCGCCGAACCTGAACTTGATCGAGCGGCTTTGGAAGTTCGTGAAGAAGGAAGTGTTGAACAGCCGACACCACCAGGACTTCAAGAAGTTTCAGGAAGCCATCGACGGATGTCTGGCCGAAATGCCAACGAGGCACCGTGGGAAGCTGACGACGCTGCTGGCCCACAATTTCCAGACGTGGGACAACGTGTCACTCTTGAACGCGTAAAGCATAAGTCCTTGGAGGAAACCATCGAGGCCTACCTCGCGGAGCACAACAAGGATCCGAAGCCGTTCCGGTGGACGGCCTCGGCCGATCTGATCCTGCGAAAGGTCGAAGCAGTTTTAAGGGTGTAAGCTCTCACAGAGGAGACCACCCGTGGCCAAAGACCAAGACCAGAATCCGTCCCACCTTCACGCCTGAGTACAAGCTCCAAGCGGTGCAGTTCGACACCGAGAAGGGCTTCTCCTACGCGGAGGCCGCCCGACAACTCGCCCTCCGCGACACCCGGATCCGCAGTTAGAAGAAGCGGTTCGACACCGAGGGGACGAAGGCGTTTCCCGGCCGGGGCAACCGGAATGCGATCGAAGAGGAAGTTCACCGCCTGCGGGCCTGCGGGCCGAGAACGACTGGCTGATCCAAGAGCGCGACCTCCTAAAAAATAGGCCGGCAAACCCGACTGGATCGCATTCGCTCGATGGATTACGGTTTTAGGTCGTTCCAGGAGGACGACCCCATGGCCAAGACGGCCAAGACCGCCGAGCCGACCATCACACGCGACTTGGCCCCCGAGCGGGGAGCCTGACCGTACTGCGGCCATCCCGCCCCGGCCGACTACGCCAACCGCCGCACCATCCACACCTGGCCAGCGTCACCCGCTTGAACCTGACCATCCGCCGCTGCACTGTCCGGCCTGCCCGGCCTACAAGAAGCCGTACCTGCCCGAAGCCGAAGGCTCGGTGGCGCTGCCCGGCACGAGTTCGGCCTCGATGTCATCGCCCTCATCGGCCGGCTCCGCGACTGGCTGCCGGACGCCGGGCACCGCTACCACGGCGACTGCGAGTATACGATTGTCTGGGACTTCGACCGGCCCTCGACCTCGGCGGATCACGCGACCATGAAAGCCGGTGGGGCTGGTGGCCCAGGCGATTCAGCATGCTTCGCTGGCGGGACAATTGGTCTACAAGCCGTTCCTCGGTGCGGGATTGCAAGCCGAATGGTTTGAGCTGGGCATTCTCCGCAAGCTCGCAGACTACGGCCCGGCGATGCGGCTGCCCAAGATCAGCCGCCGGACCAGTGGGTCGAACGCGCAGGCGGTGACACCGATACCCGGTGCGAAATACGCGGGTGAGTAGGGGAGGGCGAGCGTTGTTTGGGACGAACTCGTAGACACGATCACGCCCCAAACAACATGCGATCTGCCATTGCGGAGTCTGCTGAATTTAAGGCACTTCGTGACGATCGAATTTGCGGACGCCGGATCGTTGGCCCATCGCTCGGAGCCGGAATCGAGCGTACTGGGTCGGGAGGAGGGTGCCGAGACCGTGTGGCCAAGGAGCTATCACAGGTTGCCGGGCCGGTGCCGGCGAGAACGGCAATGACCCTCCATCGACACGAGCCCACCGTCCGCACGCGTCCCTTCGGCATCCATCCAGCCGCGCCGGTCGACTCTCGGGAACTTCTGGTAGGCGAGACCCGGATCCGGTAGACTCTGCCGACGCCCGATTGAACCGGAGATCGCTCGATGACCGAGTCCGCGGCGACCGAGCCGCTTGAAATCCTCCGCGAGCGGCTGGCCCGTTCCCCCGTCCCGCTCTCCGGCAAAGACCTGATGAAGGGTTTGAAGAAACCCGGCGGCCAGACGGCCGATGCGTTCGCGCGCTCCTCGGACGCGGCGCTGGCCGCAGCGATCGCATCGGGCCGTGCGTTCCGGTACCCATCGGGGTCGAAGGGGGCGGATCGGTACTGGCACCGCGACGAGAAGGAAGTCCTCCGCGAAGTCGTCCTCGCGGGCGCTGCGGAGCCCGCGAAACTGCCCGCCCTCAAGAAGCTGGCGAAGGAAGCGACGAAAGCCGACCGCGCCTTCGCGGACGCCGTCGTGGACGAACTGGTCGCCGCCGGGCAACTCCACCCGCATCCGGGCCCGGGGGCGCCGCACGGGCGCGAGCGGCCCGTCTCCCGCAACGATCGGGAGAAGGTCGGCACGGCGCTTCTCGCCGCCGCCGCGGCGCCCGCGAAACTCACCGAACTCATCGCGAGGTCTCAGGCGGCGACGGGCGCGGAGAAGTCGTTCGTCGCGGCGGTGGCCACCGCGCTGATCGAGGGCGGCCGTTTGCATCCGCACGGCACGGCTAAGACCGCTCCGTATGGACGGGACAGACCGAGGCTTCCGCACCCCCTCGAAGTCGGCTCCGGCAAAGCGGCGTTCGCGAAACTGGTGGCGGCCACGCGGAAAATGCTCGATTCCACTCCGGCAGTCACCGCGGACGAATTGCTCGGCCGGCTGCGGGGCGCGCTCGCGGAGAATCCGCTCGCCCCGGCGACGGCGCATCCCGCGGAGAAAGTGCCCGCGCCTTCCTTGCTTCCGGTGCCGGAGCCCCGGCCAGCGGCAGCCGTCAGCCCGGAAGAGATCGGCGTCGGGCTCAAGTCCGCCTACGACGAACTCTGCCTCGATCCCGAATTCGAAGACAAGGTCGTGGAAATCCGCCGACTGTACCACGAGGCCGCTCGCAGCCTGCCCGGCTTGACCGTAGAGCTCTTCCACCGCGAACTGGAGCACCTCCAGAGCCGGCGCGCGGTCGAACTGCATCCGCTGAACGAAGTGCAGCGCGCGAAGGAGCCGGCACTGGCGATCCGTCGCGGCGACCGACTCCTCTACTTCGTCCGGTGGAGGTGAGCCATGACGGATCCGACCTCCGCGAGTCCGGACCTGAGCCGGGCGGCGCTGCTCCGCGAATTCAAACTCCGGATGCTCCGGCCCGGCGGCGAGAACCACTCTCCGTTCGCCGACCGCGTCGTGACCGCGCACGGCGACCGGGGCCGCATCGACCTCGGCGGCTTGCACCGGGACGTCCGCGACAGCATCGCCCATCAGATCGCGGCCGTGCGGGCGCACGGTCGATCGCAAGTCGTGCTGCTCTCGGGCGAGCCGGGCGCCGGGAAGAGCCACATCCTCCGCTATTTCGCCCAGCCCGAGGTGGCCGAAGAGCACGGCTACCTTTTCGTGGGCGGGTCGAACGACTGGCGGGTGGACGAGTTCCAGGAGTGCCTGCTCGACCGCATGGTCACAGCCCTCACCGCCCCATCCCCGTCGGACGATCACCCGCTGCTCGAACGGATCCGGGCCATCGGGTTCCGCGCCGTCGGGCAACTGCTGGAGAACCGCACGGCGCTGAGGCGGTGCACCGCGCGGCGCCGCGGTGGATTCTTCGGCCGCATCTTCGGCCGCATCTTCGGCCGACGGCGGGCGAGTTACGAGACCGTGGAGCAGCTGACCCGAGCGCGGGACCCGGCCGTATTCGCGCTCCTCGATCCCGCGCGGTTCGGCGATGAACTCTGCACCCGGTTCCTCGCCGAGCCGAGCAACCCGATCCACCGGTACGCGCTGCGGGTGCTCATGACCTACCTCGGCTCGGACGAAGGAGGAACGGGGCTCGGGACCCGCGAGAGGGTTCTGAGCTGGTTCCGACGCCGGCCCGACGACGGCTTCAGGATCGGACGCATCGGCGCGGGCGAGGATCTCTCGCGCCGCTACGCCGTCGCGGACTCGATCAAATTGCTCGTCCACCTGTTCAGTC
>JAYVTJ010000567.1:0-3764 GCA_043774415.1 Fimbriiglobus sp.
AGGTGGACCGCGTCCATGTCGTTCTGCAGGAACTCACCGACAACATGGCCGCGCGGCATGAACAGATCCGCTTGCAGGAGCAACGGCTCGACGAGAATCTCCGGCGGTTGGACCAGTTGGCCGCGAGGGATGCCGGGGAAGCGACAGAACGCAAGCGGCAGTCGCAGGAACAGGACCGCCAACTCACCGATCTGCGGCAAGAGAACGCGGTCCTGAAGCAGCGCTTCGAGGAACAGCAGAAACGCATCGAGGTCTGGTCGACGCGGGCTTGGGGATTGATCCCGCTGTTCCTCGGCGCTCTCCTGTCGCTCGCATCGGGCCTCATCGTCGCCCTCGTGAAACGGTAGGACATCGCCCATGCAGAACACCAAGTTCTTCCACACGAATCTGCCGCCCGACCTCCGCGTCCTCAAGGAGGAGATCGAAGGCCACGCCAAAGCCTACGGCCTCGATTTCTACGACACCATCTTCGAAGTCGTGGACGCCGACGACCTCAACGAGATCGCCGCCTACGGCGGCTTCCCCACGCGCTACCCGCACTGGTCCTTCGGGATGCAGTACGAGGAGCTCAAGCGCGGCTACGAGTACGGCCTGAGCAAGATCTACGAGATGGTCATCAACAACGACCCCTGCTACGCGTACCTCATGCGCTGCAACCTGGTCGTGGATCAGAAGCTCGTCATGGCCCACGTCTACGGCCACTGCGACTTCTTCAAGAACAACGCCTTCTTCGACCACACCTCGCGCAAGATGATGGACGAGATCGCCAACCACGGCGCCCGCATCCGCCGCATGGTCGAGCGCCACGGCGAGGACGAGGTCGAAGCGTTCCTCGACCGCTGCATGTCGATCGACGACCTCATCGACATCCACTCCGTGGCGATCAAGCGCCGCGACGACCACCCGAAGTTCGAGATCGCCCCCGACGACGACGGCGCGGAGGAGGACAAGCCGGTGCGGTTCAAGTCGAAGCCGTACATGGAGGACTACATCAACCCGCACGGCGACGATGCCCACCCGAAGCCGAAGGAGCCGGGGGCCGCGCAGTTCCCGGAGCAGCCGCAGAAGGACGTGCTGCTCTTCCTCATCGAGCACGCGCCGTTGAAGAACTGGCAGCGCGACATGCTCAGCATCGTCCGCGACGAGGCCTACTACTTCTACCCGCAGGGCCAGACGAAGGTCATGAACGAAGGCTGGGCGTGCCTACAAGCGGGTTCGCTCGTCGTGACGGATCGCGGCTTCCTCGACATCGCCGAGATCGCCACAGACAGAATGAAGTTGAGCGTTGCGGACGGTAAGGCCGTGGAGTCGGTGGAAGATTGGGTCGTACTGCCGGAACGGGAAACGGTGAGCATCCGCACGCGGCGCGGCCTGAAACTGGGCGGTTCGACGACGCACCGCGTCCTCATCGAGACCGGAGACTGGCGGCGCCTCGACGAATTGCGACTCGGGGATCGGGTGAAAATGGCGGTGGGAACCGATCTCTGGGCAAAGGATTACTGTCCGATCGCGTGGGCGCCGGAACACCGGCGCACCCTCGGTGAATTCGCCGCACAAGCCGGAGTCGCCGCTCATGTCCTCCACGATGTGCGCCGGGGTCGGAGCCGAGTTCACCGCACGGCCCTCCAACCGGTGCTGGCGCAATACGAGAACGAACGGGACAATCTCCCCGTCTCTCTGGCGACGCGCCGGCCGATCCGCATCCCGAAAGTCCTCGACGAAAAGTTCGCGAGCTTCCTCGGTTACCTGATCGGCGACGGCCACATCAGCGCGGTCAAGCGGACCATCGGCCTGACGACCGGGGACGAAAGCCAAGCCGATGACTTCGCGGCAATCACAGCCGAACTGTTCGGAATTATACCCGTGAAGAAGTGGGCCGAGACGAAATGGCGCGTCCGCTTCTCATCGCAGAAGCTCCAGGAGTTCCTCGTCTCGCTCGGTCTGCAAACCGGCGTGTCGGCACGGCGCAAGACGGTGCCCGACGCGATCCTCCGTTCGCCGAAATCGGTCGTCGCGGCCTTCCTCCGCGCCCTCTACGACTGCGATGGCTACGCCGGGCCGGCCGGGGTCATCCTCAGCACCAGCAGCGAAAAGATGGGCGAGGTCGTCCAGCAACTCCTGTTGAACTTCGGAATTCTGAGCCGCCGCCGGCCCCACGAGGATGGGTGCTGGCACGTCCACACCCAAGGGGCTTCGGTGCGCGTCTTCGGCGAACAAATCGGCTTCGGACTGCAGCGAAAACAGGAGCGGCTGTCCGCTTATGTCGTCGGACACAAATGGTTCAAAGTCGAAGACGAAGGTGATGAAGTCGTCGCCATCGAGCGCGGTCGAGCGCCCGTGTACGACATCACCGTGGCCGAAACCCATCGCTATGTCGCCGGCGGGTTCATCAACCACAACAGCTACTGGCACAGCACCATCATGTCGCAGAAGGTGCTGCAGCCCTCCGAACTCATCGACTACGCCGACCATCACTCCGGCACCATGGCCACCAGCGGCATGCGCCTCAACCCCTACAAGCTCGGCATCGAACTGCTGCGCGACGTCGAGCACCGCTGGAACACCGGCCGCTTCGGACCGGAGTGGGACGCCTGCGACGATTACGAGGCCCGCCGCACCTGGAACAAGGACACCGGCCTCGGCCGCAAGAAGATCTTCGAGATCCGCAAAGTCCACAACGACATCACCTTCATCGACACCTACCTCACGCCCGAATTCTGCAAGGAGTACAAGCTCTTCTCGTTCGCCCACCAGGACGCCACGAAGAATTACGTCGTCGAATCGCGCGAGTTCGAGCAGGTGAAAAAGCGGCTGCTGTTCAGCCTCACGAACTTCGGCAAGCCCTACATCGAAGTCGTGAACGGCAACCACCGCAACCGGGGCGAACTGCTGCTCCGGCACCGGTATAATGGCGTCGAGCTGAAACTGGCCGACGCGCAGGCCACGATGGTGAACCTGCGCTACATCTGGGGCCGACCCGTCCACATCGAAACCGTCGTGGACGAAAAGCCGGTGCTCCTCAGCTTCGACGGCAGCGACCACACCCGACAACCGCTCGGAGGCAAAGCATGAACCCCGCAGACGCCCTCGCCCAATCGCTCGACTCGTGGCAGCCGGCCGGCGCCGGGCCGCACGCGCACACTTCGAACCAACCCGGCTGGCAGACGACCGTCACGGCCGAGGCCAATGACAGCTTGGCGACGAAGGCCACGGAAGTGACCGTCACGCGCACCGGTCCGGCGCCGGCGGGGAGCACGGTGCGCGGCTGGGCCGAGAGCATCGTCGCGAAGCCGGCGGGTCTGCCCGAGAAGCTGGCGATCCACGAGATCGACGGCGACGGCGGGACGGCGGTGCTGCGCAGCGCTGTCCCGACGCGCAAGGGGGACAGCGTCGGCTACTACGAAGCGACGCTGACGGGGACGGACGAAGCGAAACTGCGGCGGTATACCGCGAACACGGCGGAGCGCACCCCGCGTGAGGAGGCCCCCTTCGTGCTGACGCACGAGACGATCGCGAAGGTGGCCGAGGCGCTGACGGGGTGAGTTTTGCCGCAGAGTCCGATGAATTATTTGCGGATGTTGCATTTCGGCAAGGCTTCCCCGAGTTGTTTCAGCCCTGTCTTCGTGGCCTTGGTGCCGACGATCTCGAGAGTCGTGAGGTTTTTGAAATCTCTCAATTCCTTAAGTCCTGCGTCGGTCACTTTGGTATAGCTGAGATCCAGCGAAGTCAGATTTTCGAGCTTTTTCAGTTCCTTCAACCCGGCG
>JAYVTJ010000568.1:0-5507 GCA_043774415.1 Fimbriiglobus sp.
AGTAGCCGATGAGCGGCTGCACCTGCTGGCTCTTCGCCCAGACGGGGAAGACGCCCATCTCGAAGCACTCCGCTGGGGTGTGCTCCGCCTTGCGGAACGCGGCCCACGACTTTTCGCAGTCGATCAGGCCGCTCTCGAAGGCGAGCACGTCGAAGCCGCAGCGCGTGTGGAGGTAGCGGATGAGCCGCGTTTTCGCATGGAAGGTCGCACCGTCGCCGTGGGTCTGCTCGCCGAGGAAGACGATCCGGGAATCGCCGATGGCCTTGCCGAGGGGTTCGAGGTCGTCGAAGTCGGTCTCGGCGGGATCGATCGACTTGATCGGGATGGGGGCGCTCTTGGCCCACTCGCCGCGCTCGTCGGCGGCGGCGCGGAAGGCGAGGGCGCAAAGTGCGAGAAGTGCGAATGGGACGAGCACCAAGAACCGGCGCATTGAATCCCTCCGGGTCGGCGATCCTGAAACCCTCCGGGTCAGGCCGAGCGGGCCATCCCGGCACGCTGCTCCGAGAGGACGAGCTTCTTCTCGTGTTCCAAAAGCAGTTTCTTGCGCTCGAGGCCCCAGCGGTAACCGCGGAGCGAGCCATCGGCCCCGATGACGCGGTGGCAGGGCACGAGCAGCGAGATCGGATTGTTCGCGCAGGCGCTGGCCACGGCGCGCACGGCGTGCGGCTTGCCGACCATCGCCGCGAGCTGGGTGTAGGTCCGCGTTTCGCCGAAGGGGATGCCGCGCAGCGCGAGCCAGACGCTCCACTGGAAATCGGAACCGGCCGGGGCCAGCGGGATGGCGCCGCCATTTCCGCCATCGAGCACTTCGAGAGTCGAGTCGAGGATGCGGTGGAGTCCGGCATCGTCCCGCGCGAGGGTGCCGATGGGGAACTCGGACTTCAGCCATGCGGCCGCGTCGGCGTCGGCGTTCACGAATCCGATGGCGACGACGCCGGCGTCGGTCGCGGCGAGCAGCAGTTCTCCGAAGGGGGTCGTCGTCGATGTGTACGCGATGCTCGGCATGGGCGAACCTCCGGGTGATGAATCTCCGCGGGGGAGATTCGGGGAGTCCGTTCCGGGATGAGTCCGACGAGCACGCATAGTATTCCCCAAGTCGCGGCCAACTGCAAGAGGCAGAATCCCGCCACGCCGCTTTCGGCCCCGTAGTGCATTTGATCGAACAGCCGGAGGACGGCCACCCCGCGCGCGGGGGGCTGCGCCAGTTTGCCGGCGCTCACCTCCCCGAAGGCCAGCGCCGCCGTCGCGACCGCCACCATCAGGAAGGCCCGCGCCGTCAGCGGGGCGATCACCCGTCGCAGCGGCCCCGACCGATTCGTCGCTTCCGCCGCGGCCGTTTCGACGAGCGCGTTCGGGATGCGCTGCATCGCGACCGCGAGCAATGCGCAGGCCAGAGGCAGGAATCGCAAGCACGAAGACCAGATACCGGAGATCGGCGACGGCTGGTCGTAGAGCATCGACCGAAGCGGCGGGAACTCGGGTTCGAAGTCGAGCGCGCGCAGAACCGAGCGCTCCGCGACGACGAGTTCGACCGTGGCCTCTTTGATGGCGAAACCGACGAGCGGGCCGGGAACCGCGACGAGCAGCAAGCCGCCGAACAGGAGTGCGGTGCGGAACCGCGGCGAGCGCAGCGCAATCGCGCAGGTGACCCACGCGAGCGCCGCTGTGAACGTCCCGGCGAGCAGAGCGGCCGCGAGACTGTCGAGCAGCGTGAGCCACTCCGTCCGGACGAGCTTCTCCATGCGACCGCCGAAGCCTCCGCCGCTCGCCGCTTTCCAAAACAGGGCTCCGACGGGCAAGCCGAGATGGAGCGCGACTGGCAACCAAGCGAGGAGCGTATTCCGCAGCGAGAATCCGCCGCGCGGAATGGATCCGAGCCGGAGGTCGGTACCCGCGGTGCGGAAGCGCTTCAACCCGGGACGCGCGACGAGTGCCAGCGCGAGTGCCGAGCCGAGCCAGACCGGGATCGTCGCCGCGATGGCGCCGCCGAGGCCGGTGCTGCGCACGACCATCTGGGTGTAGACTTCCTCCGCGAACGTCCGCACCATCATCGCATCGGTGACGGCGATCTCCGTCCCCGCCTGCATCGCGATGAAGCAGGCCGCGGCGAGCAGCGCCCACGCGAGCTTCGGCACCGTCACCCAGCGGAATATTCCCCGCGGGCCGCCGGTCTGATTCGCTTCGTCGTCGAGCGCCGGATTCGATGTCTGCAGCGCCAGCCAGACGATGGCGATGGCCCACGGCCACGCGGCGACGGCGTGGATCCACGCGGCGGGCAGAAGCCCGAGCGTCCAGGGGCGCCAGGCCACTTCGCCGGGTTCCAGAGCGAGCGGAGGCAGCCATTCGCCGAGGATGATCTGCCAGCTCACGGCCCAGACCGGCAGCGGCACGAGCAGCCCGGCGAGCACCGCGCCCCCGAGCCAGCGCCGGCCCCGAACCCCCGAACGGCGCATCGCGAACGCCTGCACCGCACCCGCCGGAACGGAGAAAAGTACCACGAGCAGCATCAGCGAAAGCGTGCTGACAAGCTGAGGAGCGAGACGGCCGAGGTCGGAGGAAACCGCAGTCGCCGCCGACTGAGAGAGGTGATTCCGAAAGAGAAGCGCGAGCGGGAATGCGACGAGGAACAGGAGGAGGCCGACCAGCGCGGTTCGTATGAGCGGAGCCATCGCAGATCGAGCTTTCCATCAGCAGCGATGATCGATCATCGAAATGGCGAGCCGACTGCGTGAGCGGTCGGTGCGATACCTGCATACTTCGAACCGATGAAATGCTCGCGGACTCACCGCATCAGGGATCCACCGACCGCTCACGCAGTCGGTTCGCCCGCATTCCGTCACCGCTCGCTCTTCAATTCTTCGGTGGCGGAACCGGCGCCGGGGGAACCGGGTCGCCCGGCTTCACGGGGGGCTTCACCTGTTCGGGCAACTTCTCCAACGGGGCGATGCGGTTCGGCTTCGCGTACTTCGCAGACGCATCCCGCAGGCAGACGATCAGGCCGCTGTCGGACCCGAGCAGCACGCGGTCGGTCATCGGGTTCGGAATGGGCACGTTGAACCCGGCCACATCGAGGGCCGTCAGCGGCTTGGCCCGCTTCGTCGCGGCGTCGTGGACGCGGTCTTTGGCATACACGAGCAGCTCGCCGCGGCGATTGGTCACATACACGAACTCGTCGTTCACGGCGAGCACGCGGTCCGCGCCGCTCTCGGTGCGCCACGTCACATCGCCCGATTTCACGTCGATCTTCGCCACCCCCGAGTGATCGCCGGAAATGTAGACCCCGTCCTTCGCCGCGATCGGCCGGTGATTCAGGAAACCGCCGACGTTGGCCTTCCACTCGTAGCGCGGCAGACCGGCCGAGCCGCCCGTGAGATCGATGGCGGCGACTTGGCCGTCGTCGAGCGCCACGAAGCCCAGCAGCGCGTCCCGGGAGTAGGCGAACGGCCCGACGAGCGGTCCGGTCGGTTCGGAGTTGAACTCGCCCGTGACTTCCGACCCGCCCGTCCGCTGCGAGACCGCGACGAAGTTCTTGCCGGTCTCGGTGAGCCAGACCCGGGGAGCCGTGAGCTGCGACTTCGGTTCGACCAGCACGGGGTCGAATGCGATCTTCTGCTTCGTGCCGATGCTCCACGCCATGATCGGCCGGACGCCTTGGGGACGGAGGTTCGCAAGCTCGTGCACGCGGGCGATCGAAGGCGGAAGCACCGCGATCGAAGGCGAGCGCTGATTGTACGTGAGGTAATCCGGCTTGAGCTTGTACGGCTGACGGAGCGACGGCAGGATCGACAGCGACTCGACCTTGTTCAGCCCGTGGATCGTGTACGGCGGGACGACGCTCGGCATCGCCGAAATCGACGGCGATCTCTGCTGAGTGCCGAGCCCCTGCCCCGATTCGAAATACGCCTTCGGCACGCTGCGCCGATCGAATTCGTCGTCGGCGATGGTCTTGGTATTCAGCCGGGTCGAGTAGCGGTCGGACACGATGTCGGCCGGATTGCGGACGGTCGTGTCCTGCTTCACGCCCGGCACTTTGCCGACCGGCTCCGCGCTGATCTGCAGGGCCAGCGGCAGTTGGAAGGCGATCAGCTTCGAGCCGGTGAAGGCCATGTAGATCTGCGTGCCGTCGGCGATCGGGCTGGCGGACGGGGCTTCGGGGAGATCGAATTCGAACTCGAGCAGACCGGTGTAGCGGTGGAAGCAGTAGAGCTTGGCGACGTTCACGGCGAACAGGAACTTCTGGCTGACCGCGACCCCGAAGCCGCTGCTGAACGCGGCCGGGTACTTGTACTTCCACTGCGTGCGGCCCGTGTGCTCGTCGAGCAGCACGAGCAGGCCGGATTTCGTCTGCACCGCGATCTGATCCTCGTCGAGGATCTGCACTTTGGCGAGCCCATCGGCCTGCCCGGACACCGGGATGGTGAGCGACCAGTCGGTCTTGAGGTTCAGACGGTCGAGCGCTTCTTTGGACGGTGGCACGGCGCGGGAATAAGTCGGAGCCGACTGCGCGAACACAGCGCCGCCGAGCGTGATCGAAGCGACGGTCAGCAGGAAGTTGCGCATGGTGAATCTCCGCGAAGCTCTGCGAATCACACTGAGCATACCGCGCCGCCGCGGGGATGCGAAGCTCCGTTGTCCGGAAGTCTCGGGGTCGGATTGCGGCCCTTCCGGGCGTGCGGATTGTGCCGGCTCGGGCCGGCTCACTTTTTTCCGAGCGCCCGCTTCTTCGCGAAGAAGCCCGAGAGCAACGCCGCGCATCGGACATCTTCGACTCCCGCCACAACTTGGCAGCGGTGGTTCAGCCGCGGATCATTCGTGATCTGGTACAGCGTGTGGCACGCCCCCGCTTTCGGATCGCTCGCGCCGTAGACGACCACGGGGATGCGCGCTTGGACGATCGCCCCGGCGCACATCGGACAGGGTTCGAGTGTCACGTAGAGAATGCACTTCTCCAGCCGCCACGACTTCAGCGCCGCCGCCGCCTGCGTGATTGCCACGATCTCGGCGTGGGCCGTAGGATCTTGGAGCTGCTCGCGCTGATTATGGGCTTGCGCAATGATTTCCTTGCGATCCAGCGACACGATCACGGCCCCGACCGGCACTTCGTCTTCGAGTTCCGCGAGTGCGGCCTCCTCCAGCGCCAGCTCCATGTGATGGAGGTGGAATGGATTCTGGGGATCGGTGAAGGCGAGATCGAGCATGGACATACCGGTGAGAACCCTCATGTTAGCCCGACGCGCAAGCGAGGGCTGCGAACCGAGCGAATCAGTTATTTGCGAAACGATGTTTCCCGGATCGTCGCCCTCGCATACGCGTCGGGCTACTGACAGTCAGTTTGCTAATGCCAGCGATCCGGTCTTCGACCGAAGGGGCCGACTTCCGTAGCCCAGGGCGGAAGCCCTGGGAACACTCCTAAGAAGATTACGTTTGCACGATTGGTGTTGGTAGCGATACGGTGAAGCGAAGCGCAATCTCACACCCTTTCTAACCCGCTACCATGATTTCTCGCG
>JAYVTJ010000569.1:0-10764 GCA_043774415.1 Fimbriiglobus sp.
GATCCTCGCCGAACTGCTCGGCCGCGACCGGCTCCAACGCCATCTCGTCCGCCAGGCCGAGCGCCAGATCGTCGAGTTCGCGAACGCTGTACTCGACCGCCTCAGCAGCGGCCAGCTCTGCCTCAAACTCGCCGGCGACGACGGCGGCGCCGACAAAGCGCTCGACCTCGACTGCGTCAACCGCGTCACGGGGACCGACGCCATCGGCGTCAACTTCCTCAGCGGCAGCCAGAAGTTCCGCGTCGCCGTGAGTCTGGCGCTCGCCATCGGCCAGTACGCCAGCCGGCAGCACCGTCCCATCGAGAGCGTCATCATCGACGAGGGCTTCGGCTGCCTCGATCGTCAGGGTCGCCAGGTGATGATCCAGGAGTTGCAGAACCTGCGCGGGCAACTGAAGTGCATTCTCTTGGTGAGCCACCAGGAAGAGTTCGCGGAGGCGTTTGCGGATGGGTATCGCTTCGAGTTGAAGGAAGGTGCGACGCGGGTGGAGCGATTCGGGAGGTGAGTGCCCCGAGATTTCGCAATCCCGCAAATGGAAGTGGTATTCGCACCTCAGGCGAATGTACAATCGCGGCTCGTTCACGGTCCCATTTTTCCGGAGTCGCTATGCCCAGTCCGTATCGCTCGGCCATCGCGGTCGCGGTCGCCTTCCTCGGAGTGACGTCGGCGCCGGCCGCCGAACCCTTGTCCAAGGCGGAGGTCGCGAAGCTGACCAAGCCGGCGACGGCGCTCGTCGATGCCAAGCCCATCTACGGTTCGGCCTTCTGCGTCCATCCGGCCGGGCTGTTCGTGACCAACAACCACGTGGTCGCGACGCTGTCCGAGTCCGATACCGTCACACTGGTACTCGGAGCGGGCGGGGATAATCAGAAAGCGATCAAGGCGAAGGTGATCCGCCGCGACAAGGATCGCGACTTGGCGCTGCTCAAGTGCGAGGGCGACCACGCGCTGCCGTTCGTCAAGCTCGGCTCGGACGAGAAGCTCGGCGAACTCGAAGATCTCGTCGCGCTCGGATTCCCTTTCGGCACCGAACTCGCGAAGCCGGGTAGCTATCCGGCGATCAGCGTGAACGCCGTCGCGATCAGTTCGCTCCGGAAGGATACGAAGGGCGCGCTCGACCGCATCCAAGTGGACGGCGCCTTGAACCCCGGCAATTCGGGCGGCCCCATGATGAACCTCAAAGGCGAACTCGTCGGCGTGGTCGTGTCGGGCATCCGCGGGGCGGGAATCACGATGGCCATTCCGGTCGGCCACGTGCGCCGGTTCGTCGAGCGCCCCGAAATCCTCCTCGCCGGACCCGATGTCAAACCGGAGCAGCGCACCGCGGCCGTCGATTTCAAGGTGACCATCGCTTCGGTCCTCGGCGGCGACGAGAAGTACGATGTCGAACTTCTCATCGACTCGGAGGGTGCCGAGCGACGCTTCCCCATGAAGGCCGACGGCGCGGCGTTCTCGGTCAAAGCGGCGCCGTTCGCCGCCCCCGTGGCAACCGTCGTGATCGTCGACCTGAAGTACGCCGAAGGCACCGTCACGCTTCCCGTGGCCGATCTCGCCCTCACCATCGGCAACAAGCCGATCAAACTCTCGGACCTCAAATCGGTCAAGTTCGGGGCCTCGCTGCAGGCCACACTCAAGGATGGCACCGTCACGACGGCTCTGGCCGGGCTCGATTCCATCCCGGCCACCCTCGGCGGCGAAGCGTTCCGCTTCCCCACGAAGTCGGCCGTGGAACTCTCGGTCCGACCGCCGGTGGATACGGCCCGCGGACGCTACAAGATCAGCGTCGTCACCAGCCGCAAGGGGAAAGAGCTCGGCCGGGAAGAGTTCGCGCGATACCTCGTCGGCATGGAACCGCGCGGGCCGGAGGAGCTGCTCAAAGGGAAGTTCGCCAAACCCCCGGTCGCCGTGAAACCGACGACGTACTTGAAAATCGTCAGCACGGCGGGCGATTTCATCGGGCAAGGCAAGACGTACAACTACGGCGCCGAGAAGATCAAAATGCAGGGTACCCACGGAGGAGGAGTCGTCGCGACGGTCGGGGAAATCGGGGACTGGCGATTCACCGTCGGCCCGGCGAAGGGCGGCCAGCTCAAAGTCGGCGAGTATCCCGGCGCGACGCGCTTCCCGTTCCACGACAAGAACCCCGGCCTCGATTTCTCGGGCATGGGTCGCGGCTCGAACTCCCTCACCGGAAAGTTCGTCGTCTGGGAGATCGAGATGGACGGCGAGAAGGTGATCCGCGCCGCCATCGATTTCGTCCAGTACTCCGAGGGCAAAACCGAAACGCCGCTCGTCGGCATGTTCCGGTTCAACTCGACGCTGGAGTGATCGGCGCGGCCGCGGACTCACTTCACCCGCACCGCTTTCAGCTCCTCCGCATCCGAGTCCAACCGGTACAGCATCTGGTTGTAGTTGTAGCGCGGCGTCTTCTCCGGATTGCCGGAGAAGTCGTTCGTGTAGGTCCCTTCGAAGTGGATCGTGCGGCCGTCGTCGCGGTCGAGGAACGGGTGATGGCAGACGTTGTAAAACGTCTGCCGGTCGTGCGTCAGCACCTTCACCGCGCGCTCGAACGGCCCCGTCGGACTCTGCGCTTCCGCATACCAGACTTCCCCGAGGTGCGACGACTTGCCGCCGATCTGCCCGGCCAGCAACACCCAGCGCCGGCGGTGTTCGTTCCAGTGCACCGAGCCGCTGTGCAGCGCGATGCGATCATCGGGCGATGCCGCATCCGCGGGGCAGAAGCGGGCGAACTCGGGCTTCAACTTCTTCTCTTTGATCCACTTTTGTTCGGTCTTCGAGTCGGTCGGCGCGAGCTTCTTCTGCCAGCTCCACGTCGGCGTGCCCTTGTCATCGAGAGCGCAGGTGAAGGCTTCGTACTGGTCCGGATCGAGCACATCCTTCAGCGTGGCGGGTACGCGGACGTTGGGATTCGGACTGCCGAAGAGGAGCCACTTCTTGCCGTCGTCGTCCCAATGAATCGGGTGGCCGTGCGGCTTGCGCCACGTCTCGGTCAGCGGCAGTTGCTTCGCCGATTCGAAGATCCCTTTCGCATCGTCGAATACCGCGATGCCCTGCTCGTACTCTTTGTCCAAACCCTTTCGGCGCGAGTAGTGGCCGACGAGTTTCTCGGCTCTCTTTTCATCGGGCACGACGAAGATGCCGAAGATCCAAATGACGCCCTCCGGTCGTTCGGGCAGCGGCATCATCGCGCGCGCGAACCCGATCTTCGCGTCCGTCGAATACTCGTAAGCGATGCCGGATGCCGGGTCGGATTTCGCGTCCTTCGGATCGGGGATCGGCGTCGTCGCCCCGGCGGTGCGGTACAGTCCGAGGGGATAGTTCATTCGCAGGGTGTCGCCCCAGAGGTAGTGAACCTTTCCCTTGTAGACGACCGACTGAACCGAGTCCTGCCCGGCGATGCGACCGGGGTTCTCCGCGACCGGTGGCTTGTGGCCGAGGAGGATCGTGTCGCGGTACAGCCCTTCGCCCGTCAGTCGGCAGAGACGCTCGGCCACGATGGTTCGCTTCACTTTGATCTCGGCCGGCTTGTCCGCGTTGGGAGTGATGCGGACGCCGCGGAAGCCGAAGCCGTCCTTCGGAACTTCGTACCCGTGACTGCGGACGGTGAAGAAGACTTCCTTGCCCATCAGCCCCGGTTCGCAGAAGGCGATGCGTCCCGCGTTGTCCGTGACGAACTTGATGCCGTTCACCGTTTCGAGTTCGACGAGGGGCACGCCGCGACCGGTGCTGGAATCGAGGACGCGGATCTCGGCGAACGCGCCGGGCTTGGGTTCGGCGAGTGCCATGATCGGACTGAGCAGAAGTGCGAAAAGGGAGAAGCGGATCATCGTCGGTATCCCGCGGAGGCAGTTTGGATCGGTCATCTTACAGCCCTTCGGATTGACAACTCGCCGAGCCTCGGCTATTCGGCCCGCAAATCGAATGCGGAGAAGTCGCGTGTCCGGTCCCCACTATCTCCGCGCCGCGGTCTGGCTACTGCTTGCGGCATTCGCACTGCCGATCCCGGTGATGGCCCAAGCGCCGACGCCGACGGAGCGCGAAGGCGAAGCGAAGAAGAAAGAGGACGACGACAAGAAGAAGGACGATGCCCCCACCTGGTACAATGTCCACGGCCAGACGACGCTGATCCCGCAGGGGAACTTCCGCTTCCACTCGCCCTATCAGGGTCTGTTCAGCCTCGATCCGAACAACAAATACCGCGCCACGGCCACCACGACCCTCAATCTTGCCGCGCGGCTTTTCCCCGGCAGCGAGATCATCTTCAACCCCGAACTCTCGGCCGGGGGCGGCATCGGCAACCCGGAGAACGGCACCGTCGGCATCGCCGGATTCCCGAACGGCGAAGCGACGCGCACCGGTGCCCCGCTGCCGACGCCGTACATCGCCCGGCTGCTTTGGAAGCAGACGATCGGCCTCGGCGGGAAGCAGGAGATGATCGAAGAGGGGCCCAACGTTTTAGGTGGAATGGTCGATGTGAACCGCATCACGATCCGCCTCGGCAAGATGGCGGCGGGCGACGTCTTCGACGACAACGCTTACAGCCACGACCCGCGCACCCAGTTCCTCAACTGGGGCCTCATGTACAACGGCGCGTGGGACTACCCCGCCAACACCCGCGGGTACACGTACGGCGCCGCCGCCGAGTGGAACACCGAGAACTGGAGCTACCGCTACGGCATCTTCGCGGAACCGGCCGTAGCCAACGGCGCCGCGTTCGACCCGCAGATTCTGAAGGCGAACGGCAACACTTGGGAGGTGGAGCGCCGGCACAAGATCAACGAGCGCGCCGGGGCGGTCGCGGTGCTCGCGTACTTGAACAACGCCCACATGGGCAGCTACCGCCAGTCGATTCTGCTCGCCGAGCAGACCGGGGGGACGCCGGACATCACCGCGACGCGCGACTACCGCATCAAGTACGGCTTCGGATTGAACGTCGAGCAAGAGTTGACGGACGACGTGGGTCTGTTCGGCCGGCTCGGCTGGAACGACGGCCAGACCGAGACGTGGGCCTTCACGGAGATCGACCGCACCGCCAGCATCGGCCTCCAGATCAAAGGGACGCGCTGGAAGCGGCCCGACGACAAGCTCGGCTTCGCACTCCTGTTCAACGGACTCTCCGAGGCCCACCGCGATTACCTCGCGGCCGGGGGCGTCGGCTTCATCGTCGGCGACGGGCGGCTGAACTACTCCCCCGAACAGATCTTCGAGACGTATTACAACTTCCAGTTGAAGAAGGGCGCCGTCGTCGGCCTCGGGTTCACGGGCGTGAATCACCCCGGCTACAATCGGGATCGCGGCCCCGTCGCCATCGGCACATTGCGGCTGCACTTCGAGTTTTGATCCGAGCCCGGCGAGCGACCTGAATCATCGTCGTTCACAGTGAGCGATTCTCGTCCATTTCCACCCGAATGCCCCTCGCTTTACGATCGACAAAGCCTCCGATTACTCATCTCGTCATCGGCGCAGGTCTTGCTTTGCAGAGCCTATCTCATTTCTCCTCGACCCGATATTACCGATGAGCCAAAAGCAGATCATCCTGTTGCGCTGGGGCCGAACCATCCTGCTGTCCGCGGTCGTGATCGCGGGCGGGATTGCGGCCGCATGGTTGGCCACGCAGCAGTCCGGAGCCGTGAATGCGCCGCCGGCGAGCAGCGGCCCCGAGGCGGAGAAGATCGTCCGCAGCGGCGACAATGGGGTTGCCGTGCCCGGTCCGATGGCGGAGCGGCTGGGGTTGATGTCGGCGAAGGGGAAGCCGCCGGCGATGGTGCAGCGATCGAAGGAGCCGGTCGCGCTCCCGCTCTTCCAAGGGACGCTGGCGCAGGACAACGATTCGTTCCAGCGCATCCACAGCCGCTTCCCGGGGGAGATTGTCTCCTTGGGCACCGGCGGTGACCCCGCCAAATCGGCAGGCCCCAGCAGCAGCATCTCGCCTCCGGCGGCGCCGGGCCTCCGCGTCGGCGATCGGATCGAAGCCGGCCAGCTTTTGGCCGTGGTCTGGAGCAAAGATCTCGGCGAGAAGAAGAGCGAACTCGTCGATGCCGTGTCGAAGCTGAAACTCGACATCACTGCGGCGGCCCGGCTCCGGGAACTCTTCCGGCAGAACGGCACCGCCGAGAAATCGGTGCTCGACGCCGAGCGGGCGGTCGAGTCGGATCGCATCGCGGTGAAGCGCATCGAACTGACGCTGCTCGCCTGGCGGCTGGACGAAAACGACGTGAAGGCCATCCGCGCCGAGGCCGACAGGATCGGCGATCCGCTCGCGGCCCGCGCCGGCGCCGCCGAGTGGGCCCGCGTGGAAATCCGCGCCGGTGCAGCCGGGGTCCTGCTCGAAAAGAACGTCGGCGTCGGCGCCATCGTCGACACCTCCACCGATCTCTTCAAAATCGGCGCGCTCGGGACCCTCGCGGTCTGGGCCCACGTTTACGAGGAGGATTTGCACCTCCTGGCCGACATCAAACTGCCCGCCGAATGGGTGGTCGCGCTGCCGTCGAAACCGGGGATGGTTCCGTACCGCGGCCGGCTCGAACAGATCGGCGCCGTGATCGACCCGAATCAGCACACGGCCTTGGTGATCGGTTCGGTGGAGAACCCGAAGGGCGAACTCAAGATCGGCCAAGCGGTGACCGTCTCGCTGAAGCGCAAGGCCGACGAGGGCGAACTGACCGTCCCGACCGACGCCGTGATCGAAGACGGCAAATCGAGCCTCGTCTTCGTCCAGCCCGAAGCGGCGAAGACGGTGTACGAGCGCCGGCCCGTGACCGTGATCCGCCGGACGCGCGATCTCGTGTATCTGGCGGACAACGCGGTGCCGATGACGGCGTTCCTCGGCGGTGCGCTGTCCGGCGTCGCCTGCGTCCGCGAAGGAGAACTGGTCGCGGGCGCCGGATCGCTGCTCCTCAACGAAGCGATGAATGCGGCGACCGCCCCGCCCGCGAAGTGATCCGTCTCCACCGGTAACATCATGGTCCGCAACTTCATCGGCTGGTGCCTCGACAATCCGCTGCTGGTGCTCCTCCTCGCGCTCGGGCTGGCCATCGGCGGGAGCTATTCCTTCACGCACGTCAACATCGAGGCCTACCCCGATCCGGCGCCGGCGATCATCGAGGTCGTCGCCCAGTACCCCGGCGCCTCGGCCGAAGAAGTCGAACGCCAAGTCACGATCCCCATCGAAATCGCGCTGGCGGGGATGCCCGGTTTGGAAACGACGCGGAGCAAGTCGCTCTTCGGCTTGGCGCACGTCCGCAATCAGTTCAGCTATTCGCGCGACTACGACCAAGCCAAGCAGGATGTGCTGAACCGGCTCGCCACCGCCAACCTCCCGGCGGGTGTCACGCCGCAGATTTCGCCCGCCTCGCCCATCGGCGAAATCGTCCGCTACACCCTCGTGGCGCCGACCGACCCGGCCACGGGCAAGCCGGTCTACACGCTGTCCGATCTCAAATCGATCCAGGATTCCATCGTCGGCCGCGAACTCCTGCGCGTCCCCCGGATCGCGGGGGTGACGGGCGTCGGCGGCACCGTGAAGCGCTACGAAGTGCAGCCCGACCCGGAGCGACTGCGGCAGTACGGCGTATCGCTCGCTCAGCTCCAGTCGGCCCTGGGCGGCGCCAACGCGAACGGCAGCGGCGACAACCTCACGCAGGGCCAGCTCACGATCGTGGTCCGCTCGCTCGGGCTGATCGGCGGCGGCCGAGATCCGATGCTGAAGACACTGTCGATGACCGATCCCATCGCGGCGGCGAACCACCTGCGCGCCGAGGAGGCCCGCCGCTGCATCGAAGTCAGGCAGGTCGTCGTGGCCAGCGTGAACAACGTCCCCGTGCGGGTCGATCACCTCGTCGATGGCGGGCCGGTCCTCGCGTCGGACGGAACTCCGCGCCGCAGCGATCGCGACATCGTGGCGCGCGGCGTCACCGTCGGGTTCCAGACCCGCCAGGGGCGTGTGGCCATCCGCCGGCCGCGCGTCGGCGACGACGGCAAGCAGGCCCAACGGCCGGACGGCACCTACATCTGGGACGATGAAGACGATGTGATCCAGGGCATCGTGCTGCTGCGGAAGGGGCAGGAATCGATGCCGGCGCTCCGCGATGTGAAGGCGAAGATCGACGAGTTGAGCGGCCCCGGTCGCCTGCCGCCCGGCGTCAAGATCGTCACGTTCTACAACCGCACCGACCTCATCGACAAGACGACCGACACCGTCTACGAGAACCTCGGTGTCGGCATGGGACTGGTCGCCGCGATTCTGCTGATGTTCCTCGGCAACGTCCGCGCCGCCGTGATCGTGGCCATCAACATCCCGCTCGCGCTGCTCTTCGCCTTCGGCGTCCTGTTCGCCCGGGGCAAGTCGGCCAACCTGCTTTCGATTGGCGCCGTCGATTTCGGCATCATCGTCGATTCGTCGGTCATCATCGTCGAGAGCATCTACCGGAACTTGACGGCCGAGTACGGCAACGAAGTGCCGCTGAACGAGCGGATCGGTCGGGCCTGCGCCCAGGTGACGAAGAGCGTCTTCTTCGCCACGCTCATCATGGTCTGCGCGCTGCTGCCGCTCTTCACGATGACCGGTCCCGAAGGGCAGATCTTCGGCCCGATGGCCGACACGTACGCCTTCGCCCTCGCCGGCGCCCTCGTGCTGGCGCTCGTCGTTTCGCCGGTGCTCTGCATGCTCACGATGAAGAAGCTGACGCCCAAGCGCGACAATTTCTTGGTGCGCGGCCTGCAGTGGTGCTTCGCGAAGCAACTCGCCCTGCTGCTGCGGCTGCGCTGGCTCACCCTGGCGCTCTTCGTGATCGCGCTGGGGTACACCGGTGTGCGGGCGGCGCTCATGGGACGCGAATTCATGCCGGAACTCGAAGAGGGGAACCTCATGGTGCGCGGCACCTTCCCCGTGAACGTCTCCCTCGAAGAGGTGACGCACCGCTCCCGGCAGGTCCGCACCGTGCTGGAAGCGTTCCCGGAGTTCGCCGTCATCGTCCCGACGACCGGCCGGCCCGACGACGGCACCGATCCCACCGGCTACTACAACGTCGAGACGTTCATCCCGCTGCGGCCGCAGGAGCAGTGGCCTATCGATCCGAAGCGCGGCCGCACCCGCACGAAGGCCGAACTCGTCCACGATCTCGAAGCGGCCCTCGACGAGCACTTCCCCGGCGTGGACTTCGACATCTCGCAGATCATCCGCGACAACGTGATGGAGGCGCTCTCCGGCGTGAAGGGGGAGAACTCGATCAAGGTCTTCGGGCCGAACCTCGACACCCTCGAAGAGACGGCGCTGAAGATCCGCGACACGCTCAACGGGGTCGAGGGCGTGCAAAACGCCGGCGTCTTCCGCATCCAAGGGCAGTCGAACTTGGAGTTCCCGGTCGATCGCCAGAAGTGCGCCCGCTGGGGCGTCTCCCCGGCCGATGTGCAGGCGGTCGTGCAGACGGCCGTCGGCGGTCGGGCCGCGACGCAGATCCAAGAAGGGGGCAAGACGTTCGACCTCACCGTGCGCTGGCCGCAGCGTCTGCGGGCCGACGAGAGGAGCATCTTGGATATCCCCGTGCCCGTGTCGAATGCCGTGACGCCCGGCAGCCAAGTGGTCCAGCCGAACACGCCGGTCAGCGCCGGCTCCGCGGGGCTTTCCTCGACGGGGACCACATCCGCGCCCCCCTCGGCGACGGGGAATCAGTTCAACGCCCCGGCCACGTTCACCAACACGCCGACGCGCCGGCTCTCCGACCTCGTGACACCCGTGAATGCGAAGGGCGATCCCGATCCGGCCGGCAGCTTCCTCCGACCCGGTGCGTCCACGATCTACCGCGAGCAGGGGCAGCGCTTCATCGCGATCAAGTTCGAAGTCCGCCACCGCGACTTGGCGAGCACCGTGGCGGAGGCGCGCGACAAAGTCGAACCGATGCTCACGGTTCCGTACCGCTCCGAGTGGAGCGGGGAGTTCAAGCAGATGGAAGCGGCCGAGGGGCGCATGGCCAAGATGTTCGCCGTGTCGCTCGTGCTCATCGCGATCATGCTCTACCTGGCGTTCCGGTCGTTCCTCGACGCGGCCGTGGTCTTCGGCAACGTGCTGGCCATGGGCCTCGGCGGCGTCTGGGCGCTCAAGCTCGCCGGGCTGAACTTCAACATTTCCGCGGCGGTGGGGTTCATCTCGATCCTCGGCGTCGCCGTGATGAACGGGCTACTCTTCGTGTCGGCCTTCAACGGCCTGCGGGCCAAGGGGCTCGATCTCGACGAGGTGCTCGACCGGGGAACGCGCCAGCTCGTCCGGCCCATCGTGATGACGGCCCTCGCCGCGATCCTGGGGCTGCTGCCGGCCGCGCTCTCCACCAAGATGGGTTCCGAATCGCAGCGTCCGCTGGCCGTCGTCGTGGTAGGCGGAATGCTCTTCACGATCTTGTGCTTGAACCTCGTCCCGGTCTTCTACAGCTTTTATGGGCGCCGCACTCCTCCGGCCGGCGCCGGGGACATGGGGCATTGAGACCGAGCCGCGCCCTCAAGGGCGGGTCGAAAGCGGCAAAGCCCCGTGAACGTGCTCTCATATGGCAATCGCCCCTCGAGGCCGGAAAGCCCCGTTTACAGGGCTTCACATGTGTCGGCCCGTCGTTCACGGTCGAGCCGCGTAACCGGCAAAAACGGCACACCTTTCCACGGGTGCGCCAAACTTCTCTGGCACTTTTGGGCGGGATGGGCGATAGGGGTGTTTCTTCAATGGCAGGACGCCCATGACACCCACCTCCGTACCGGTCG
>JAYVTJ010000570.1:0-3165 GCA_043774415.1 Fimbriiglobus sp.
GGGGGAACCGGAAGTCCAAGCTCACTCCGCTTTCAGCGTCCGGAGCAGATCCGCGAATTCCCTCGCCTGGCGATCCTTCGTCTTGTTCAGATCCTTCAGAGTCGCTTTGCGCTTCTCGATCTCGACTTCCTGGTCGTCGAACTTCTTGAGGTAGCGCTTGTAAGCGTCCGACTCCTTCGGCGCGACCCCGAGGTTCGCGCGGATGCGCACCTGCTCTTCGGTGATCTCCTTCAGCGCCGCCTGCTCGTCGGCGATGGAACCCGCGACCTCGCGTTCCACTGCTTTCCCGGCCAGCACTTTGCCGAGGGCGACCTTCACGCCCGGGGGCGTAGTCTCTTTCGCCATCAGATCCTTCAGCTCGTTGTCCGAAATCGCGTCGAGCGTACTCGGCACCGTTTGATCGGTCTCCTCCACGATCTCGACTTTGCCGCTGGCCCCGGCGGCGAGCTTCATCTCGAAGCGGTTCAAGTCGGCCGTCGTCTCGACCGGCTTGGCGGCGCTGATGAGCTTCCAATCGTGCCGGATCGGCTGGGTGATCCAGATCGTTTTCGCATCGGTGCCTTTGTTGAACCCGGAGTAGCGCGTCGTCGTTTTGGCGCGGAAGACCTTTTGGAGCCGGCCGTCGGCGATCCTCATCGACACGAGGGTGCGCTGCTCATCGGGCCCTTCGCGCCGCATCGCCACATCGAGGTCGATGGCGTAGCTGAGCAGCCGCGATTCCCCCGGCTTCACATCCGAAAGCCGGGCCTGACCCGCGACGGTGTCGCCCTCGAAGATCGTCACCGGCCCCTGCGCCAGATAGAGCTTCGACGTGTTCTTCAGCTTCAATCCTTTGAGCGGATGCGTCGCCAGCCCTTCGACGTTGAAGATGCTGACGCGCTCGGCTTCGATGGTCTCGCGGACGATGGGCAGCAGCGCCGACTTGAACCGCGGCAGGCTGACGGGATCGAGCACGGTGTACTCGAAGGATTCGCCGAGATTGACGCCGACGCCGATGCTGTTCGTGCCACCGGGAACTGCGGGTACTCCGCCCGGTGCGGCCTGCCGGCCGCGGTAGCTCTCATGATCGAGCCGTGCGCCGAGGAGGCTTCGCACGGAGGGCCGCGTGATGCCGGCGTAGCCGGTGCCGACGCCGCCGCCCATCGCTCCGGCGGGGTTGTGACCGCCGAATCCGCCGCCTCCACCCTGGCCGAAGCCATTGCCACCCTGCTGGCCGAACTGTCCGCCGCCGAACTGACCGCCTCCATTATTGAAGCCTCCGCCCATCATCCCCGCCGTCGGGGCCTGATAGACCGGGGGCCGCAGCGAGGCGTAGAGTTCCTGTTCGACGAACGGCCGGGGCACGAAGAGCGGATCGTAGAGGTCCATCTTGAACGTCATCGGCCGGCCCGAGACGAGCTTGACCTTCACGTTCTCCCAGTCTTCGTCGGTCGTGTTTTCGATCGCGGCGAGGCCTACGATCTTCGGGGCGCCGTCGCCGACGGTGATGCGGTAGGTCGGTTTCCAGAGCGGAGCATCGGCGACGTAGCCCAAGCTGACCTTGCGGGCGCCCGGCCCGGCGAAGGTGACGCCGACGGTCTTCGAAGATGCTCCGCGCGCCGCGGCGAGCGCTTCGAGCGCTTTGCGGAACTCGGCTTGGAGTTCCGCTCGGACGAATTTGACCTTCTTCATTTTGGCGAGCAGCACCGACTGGACCCCGTCTTCGGTGAGGAGCGTGACCGACTCGAACGGCGATTCTCGGACCGTCGTCTTCTCGGTCGGCTCCTGGCCGCGCGCGGGAGTCGGAACGGTCGTGACTTTGGGCTCGGGTTTGATGACGCTGATGATCTGTCCGATGATCGGGGCGGCGGTACCCTGCTCGGTGATCTCGACCTTCTCGCCGCGGACCTGCAGCAGCAGGGCGCCGACGGTCGGGTTCTCGGTGATGTCCACGGTGAACGACTTCAGCGTGATTTCGGCCGGGGCGCGGTTGTCGTAGGTGACGGCGCGGGCCGTGCCGGCGGGGTCGTTCGTCATCAGCGTGAGAATTAGGTCGTTGACATCCTCCTCGTTCACCTTCAGTTCGACCTTCGCATTGCCGGTGACGGTGCCCTCGCGGTGGAAGTAGCCGATGCCCGCGTTGAAGAGGACGACGCGTGTCAGCGGGAGCTTGACGACCTTCGGAGCCTCGGGCGAGATCGGCGGCTTGTCGCCGTCCTGACCGAAGAGGGGGTAGGCGCAGAGGGCGAACGTCAGCCCTCCGACGGCGATCCAAGGGGCCAAACGCATGACGGATCTCGGGCGGAGGGAGGGGAGATTCACAGGGGTGAATCTACAACGGAACTGCCGCCGCGACGTTGGCGCGGCGTCGGGCATTCGACCTCGTCGAGAACCGAAATGACGATAGCATGCCGTGAATGCCTCGGCGGGGCGTGGTCGGCGCCGGGTCTCGCAGGCTCGACCCCACCCACTCGGAGATCCGCATGTCCCTCCGCAAATGGATCGTCGCCGTTTGCTGCCTCGCGGCGATCGCCGGCATCGCCGCTGTCCGAATGGCGCCGACCTCGGCCGATGAGAAGGCCGCGCCGGTCGAAGCGGCCGCACAGTCGGCGTTCGTCATGGAACCCTACCTCCAGTTCGCGACTCGGACGTCCATCGTCGTGATGTGCGAGACGCCAACTCCGACGACGTGCCTCCTCGAATACGGGCCGACCTTCCCGCCGGACAAATCCGCGACTGTCGAGAAGGCCGATGTGATGCACGAGATCCGGCTCGACAAGCTGCTGCCGAAGACGAAGTACTACTACCGCATGACTTGCACCGACGCCGACGGGAAGAAACTCGTCGGCAAGCCCTCGACGTTCCAGACGGCGGTCGATGCGGGCGACGCCTACTCGTTCACCGTCATCGGCGACACGCAGCGGAACCCGCTCATCACGGGGAAGATCGCGAAGCAAATGTGGGAGCGCCGGCCGAACTTCGTAATCCATCTCGGCGATGTGGTGGACAACGGCGCCGCGAAAATCCAGTGGACCGACGACCTCTTCAAGCCCTGCGCGGAGCTGTTCGCCCGCGTGCCGATCTACCCCTGCATCGGCAACCACGAGAAGGATCACGCCCAGTACTACAAGTACTTCGCGCTGCCGAAGCCGGAGTACCACTACTCGTACCAATACGGAAATGGCG
>JAYVTJ010000571.1:0-4122 GCA_043774415.1 Fimbriiglobus sp.
CGCCGCTCGTCGGCAAGGCGTGGGAAGAGGAATTCCGCACGGGCGTGCTACCGACTCAGCGAGGAGTGATCCTGCGGACGAGCTTCGTCATCGGCCGCGATCGGGGAGCGGGTGGTGGTGCACTCGGTACACTCTGCCGGCTGACGAAGTTCGGCTTGGGCGGCACGGTTGGCACCGGCGCGCAGGGCATGAGCTGGCTCCACGAAACGGATATGAACCGCATCTTCGAGCGAGCGCTGAACAATCCCGCGATGGAGGGGGCGTACATCGCCTCGGCGCCGGAGCCCGTGTCGCAGAGGGCGTTCATGCTGGCGATGCGCCGCGCCGTCGGGATGCCGATCGGGTTGCCGGCCGCATCGTGGATGGTGCGATTCGGCGCGAAGTGGATCTTGCGGACCGACCCGGAATTGATCTTGTACGGGCGATATGTGCTGCCGAAGCGGTTGATCGACGATGGGTTCGAGTTTCGGTTCTCGAAGTTGCGCGATGCGCTCGCGGATTTGTTCGGACATGCCCCGACGAGCCACCGGGCTTGTCCCGGTGGGGCACCGCCATCGCGAACCCACCGGGACGAGCCCGGTGGCTCGTGATGAGAATTCGCATTCGCTCGCTTCAATTGCTGCTCGGCAAATCCGGGGGCAGCAGGAGCATGTTCGGCGGCGGCAGCGGCGACGAATACGTCGGCCGCGTCGTCGGGTTGCCCTTTGCCGGCGTGCGATCGTCGTCGCGGGGGGTCGAACTGCGGGCCGTGCCGAGGATCGGCGGTTCCAACTGCGGCAGGCCGGGGCCGGCGCTCGTCCGCTGATCGTAGCCGCGCGATTCGCCGGTGCCCTTGCTCAGCGAAGCCGTCGAGGCGCTGGCATTGCTCAACTTGGCCCGCGAGGCGAGATCGGCCGGAGGCTTCCGCAGCGATTCGATCCACTTGATTTGGAGGTCGTCCACACTGTCCAAACTGTAGTGGCTGGCGACGGCTTTGGTCCAGTTCTTGTTCCCGTTCTGCATCCCCGTTTCGAGGAAGTCGAGGAACTTGCGGCGACCCTTCAGCCCGCTGCCGCCGAGGGCGATGAGGTAATCCGACACCGAGTAACCCTGGGCGTAGAGCACGATCATGTCGCGCGGGTATTCCTTCATCGGGAAGAGAATCCGCAGCGGAATTCCGCGGCCCGCGTTGAGGAACTCGCGGCACTTCACATCGTGGTCGAGCCGTTCTTTATCGTTCTCGGAAAGCACCGATCCGCCCTCGTCGGCCCAGCGCGGCACCGCTTGCCCGAAGTGGTGCGCGAGTACGGTGTGGGTGATCTCGTGGGGCAAAACACTTTCGAGGAGTTGCTTCACGCTGCCGAAAATCTTCATCTCTTGCGAAAGGACGCCCTGCTGGCGATCCGAGAAGGTGAAGGTGGTCGCGCCGCCGGTGCGGCCTTCGGTGACCTCGATGACGAGCGGGCACTTCTGCGACCAGCGCGGCATCTCTTTGCCGAGCCAATCGCGGGCCTTCTCCTCGCGGTACTTCTCGGCGTACTCGCCGAAGGTCTTGGCCAACTGCTTCGTCGTCGCGTGGACGACGAAGTTGTCGGTGACATACTTCTCGTCGGCGCGGGCCGAGAGGGCGGCGAACAGGGTGAAGGCGAGTGCCAGTGGCAGCGACCGACGAAGGGTCATTCCTTTGACCTCCGTGGAGTAGATCGGGCGTCAGTTGTTGACGCCGGACCATCTTGGTGGCGTCGGAAGTGTACAACGCAAGCGGGGTGCCAACGATGCGAAGCGGCCTGCCCGCGGCGATGTTGGGCGAAGTAAAGTGCGTGCGGAAATGCCTTTCGGGATTGCGACGGCCGCGCCGATTCGCAGGGGTGCCGGCAGCATCCGTGTAACTGTTACCGTTTGCCCATTCTCGCGGGATGAACGTCGAGCCGGCGATGTAAAAAGTACAAGCGAGCTGCCGTGAGATGATCGGTCACTTCTTCGGCGCCGGCAGCACGACCACCGTCAGCGTCCGGCTCGGAAGCGTCACAAGTCGCATGCCCTTGGCCTTCTCCGATTCGACCGCGTACGGCACCTGGGCCTGCCCCGTGACCGTCAGCGAATATTCGCCCGGTTTGGCGTTCGTATCGACCGTCAGCGCGGCCTTCGCTTCGCTCTGACCTTCCGCGATCCGCAGCGTCTCCAGCTTGATGCTGCCGGGGAATGCGAGCGGCGCCACGGTGACGGCCCCCGCGAACTCGGGCCAGATGCGGGCGAGCTTGAGCGCCACATCGCGCTTCGACCCGGCCGCGATCTCGATGCGTTCCTCGCCGAAGTCGAGCGCGAAGGGCGACTTCTCCGGCAGTACGGCCAGCATCATTTCGCGTGTCGGCCGGCAGCCGATGAACTCCTGCACCGTCGAGACACGGACGTAGAATCGCACCTCGCGGGTGACCGTGCGGTCGCCGATCTTCGCGCTCGCCTTCAGCACGATCGGCCCCACCGACTCGGCCGCATCCGCCGCGGCGTCGATCACGAGTACCCCGGTGGCGCCGGTTTGCAAAGCCGTTGCCCGGAGCGTCACGCCCTTCGGCAGCGACTCTCCACTGAAGGTCACGGGCACCGCGAGTTTGCCCTGCGGCATCACGCCGATGTCGAGGTAGGCCGTCCCGCCGCGGCGGAGGTTCAAACTCGATGGAGTGTTGGCGAACGGGGTGATCGCGAAGGGGATGAAGTCGGGCCGGGCCTTCTCGATCTGGAGCACGTAGCGATAGCGGGCGCCGCCCCGGCGGTAGCGGTCCTGCACGAGGAGCTTGTACCGGGTCTTCGCCTTGAGGTCGATCACGGTGGAGGGATCGCGCGAGAGGGCGTCGAACGAGTTGAAGCGCGGGCCGGAGTCGTCGTGCTCGATGATGCGGGCGTCCTTGTCGTCGAACAGCACGAAGTACGGATCGGCCTGCCCGCCGATGCGCTCGCTGAAAACCTCGAACGTATACGGCCCGTCGGCGTCGGCGGTGAACTCGAACCAGTCGGCGTCGCGCTCCTTGTCGAAGCGGCCGCTCAGCACGGCGGGGAGCGTCAGCGCCTGCGGATTGGCGCGGTCGTCGTTCGGTTCCACTTCGAGTGTCACGGGCGTATCAACAACCACGATGGGGATCGCCGCATCGGGCGAGGGCTGGAAGCCCGTGAGGCTCGCCGTGGCCGCCGTCGGCGAGACCGAGTGCCCCGTCGGATGGCTGAAAAAGCGATACTTGCGACCCTCGAAGAGATCGAGTGGCGCCGTGACTTCCAGTGTTGATTCGTCGAGCGGCATCTCATTCAGCTTCCACGGTGAAGGCTTCGCCTTCGACCCGAGGTTGCGGCCGACCAGGGTGAGCGTCGCCGCTTTGCCGGCCTGGACGACCGATGGAAACGCGCATTCGACGTGCGGCCGGTCGGTAATGGTCAGCCGGTAGGGGCGGTCGCCGCGGTAAGCGATGTCGTTGAGGCGGACGATGTACGCGCCGTCGGCGGGTGCGATGAAGTCGATGAGCGGATCGGTACCGTGATAGTCGCCATTGGCTGCGAGCTGCTTGCCGTCGGCGCTCGAGAGCGTCAGCACCCCGTCGAGCATCGAGTCGAGACGCTGGGCCGCACATTCCACGACGATCCGCTGATCCTTCTTCAAAGTCACGCGGAAGTTGTCGTCGCGGTTGCCGTCGGACGCGCCGTTGACGACACAGTTGACGGGCACCTCCTGCGCCGTCTTGGGGCTGTTGTTCCCGGTCGCCTCATTCAGTTCCGTCAGCCCTTTCGAGATGGCGAGCAGCCGCGAATTGGAGACGCCGAGCTTGCCGACGTACCAGCACTCGCGGGTGCCGACGGGGACATCGGCCGCGACGGTGACGAGGAACTTCTTCTTGCTCGTCGGCCAGCGCTCGGCGCGGATCCCGGGGTGATCGAACTTCAGCGAACCGGGACCATCGAGGTCGGCGCCCTGGACTTCGAGCCAGAAGGAAGTGCCGGTGCCGCCGCCCATCGGGACGATTCGCGCGAGCTTCGGAAACGGAAGCTGGGCACTCGCGGATGAAGCGAAGAAGAGCGACACGACAAAGACGAAGGATCGCGGCATGACAAGCTCAAAGAGAAGAATTTTCACCGCAGAGGAGGAAGAGGACGCGGAGA
>JAYVTJ010000572.1:0-5928 GCA_043774415.1 Fimbriiglobus sp.
CGCGAACCCGCCGAGGGAGGCGAGCGCGCTGCGGCGGACGACGAACCCGGTGCCGACGCAGAAGGCGTTGCCGTGCGCATCCCGGCAGGGCTGCGTGACCGTCATGAAGAAGTTCGACTCCTCGGTCCACGCCGCACCGCCGAACAGGTTGTGCTGGATCGGATCGGGATTGCGGAAGTGCTGCGGCGTCTGGACGAGGCCGATGTCGGCATTGAAGGCCGGGAAGCCGAGCGTGCGGTAGAGCAGGTTCGGTTCGACGATGAAGTCGGCATCGAGGCAGAGGATGAAGTCGCCGGCGGTGCGCGCGTAGGCGTAGTTCAAGTTCCCCGCTTTGCCGTGCTCGTTCGTCGACCGCGCGAGGTACTCCGCCCCGCGTTCGCGGCAGAGTTCCTTCAACCACGGACGCCGGCTGTCGTCGAGCACCCACACCTTCAACAGGTGCATCGGATAGTCGAGGGCGAGCGCCCCGCGGATCGTGGCGTCGAGGATGCCGGCCGGTTCGTTGTAGGTGGCGATGTACACGTCCACCGTCGGCGGATTCGGATGCGCCCGCAGGTTCCGTTCGTATCGATCCGCTTCCGGAGTGCGATCGCTATAGCCGGTCATCACATAGAGGCACCACCCTTCGTAGACGAGCGCGACCGCCTCGAAGCCGAAGAAGAGCCAAGGCCAGAGCACCGCGGGCGTCCACCCGAATTCGGGGAGCGTCTCCGCGAGGCGCCACGCCGTGTACCACACCGTGAGCAACGCCAGCAGACCGATGACCGCCCAGCGGGCGACGGCCGAGCGCACCGGCATCCGGTAGAGCACGAGCGCGAGACCCACCGGCAGCATCACATTCAGGAGGACGTACCCGTTCGGGAGCATCAGAGTCTCGCATTTGCGAAGAGCCAGACCACGGCGCGGCGGCAGGGGTCGGCGACAGGATCCGCGATGAGCACGCGGACATGCCGGCCAATGAGCTGGGCCGGATCCACCGTTCCCGCATCGAGTTCCACGAGGACGCGCAGCATCTTCGGATCGGGATCGGTCATGGCGAAGGCGAAGGTCGGCTCGTTGTCCTTCGGCCGGCCGCTGCGGACGGCGCGGACGCGCCCGCTCAGCGATGGCCCGCCCGTGATGTTGACGGTGGCGGGCGTCCCCTCGGCGACCGCGCTCAGGTGGCGCTGGTGGACGACGGCTTCGACGAACACGCTCCCGCTGTCGGCGATCTCGTACAGCACTTCGTTCTGCTTGACGCCCTGGCCCCGGTTGCCCTGGCGCGTCCAGACGGTGCCGCCGACGGGCGCGTCGACCGTCGCTTGCGCGAGCCGCTCGGTGCGGGCCGCTTCCCGGGCGATCTCGATTTCGGCCGTCGCCAGCAGGCCGGCGATCTCCTTGAGTTCGGCCCGGATCTGCGGCGCCCGCAGCGCCATCTCGTCGGCCTTCTGCTGGAAGTGCGGCGCGTCCTTTTGGATGTAGAGGCCGCGGCGGGCGGCTTCGAGTTCCCCTTTGCACTTGGTCAGCGACGCCTGCTCGAGGGCGAGGCGGCTCCGGTTCACCGATTGCTTCTCGCGCTCCGCTTCCAGCTCCGACTCGCTGACGGTGCGCGAACCCAGGGCTTCGAGCCGGACGACCCGGCGCGTGGCCGCATCGAGTTCGATCCGCACCGATTCCTCGCGGGACTTGCACTCGCGCTCGGCCGATTCGAGGTTGCTCACGACGGCCTGCTTGTACTTGTCCGCATCGGCCTGATAGGCCGCACCCGACTTCGCGACCTCGCCCAATTCCTTTTCGAGCCGCTCGCGCCGGCCGAGCATCTCGGCGCGGCGCGTGGTCATCCCGATGAGTCCGGATCGGTCGAGCTGGCGGTTGTCCAACCGGGCCATCGGCTGTCCGACCGCCACCGAATCCCGGACGTCGCAGGTCAGCTCGGTCGCGGATCCGTCGATCGGCGCCCGCACTTGCACCGTGCGCGCATTCACGATGGCGTCGCTGGTCACCGGAAAGGCGAGCGGCAAGGCGAGCCACCAGAGTGCTGCGGCCAAGAGACTCAGTCCGACGGTGCGGCGGAGGATCACCCCGACCCTCTGCAGAGTCGTCCGCCGCGGGATGGCGACCGTCTTCGGCGCCGGGGGTGGCGGATCGGGGATGGCCAGTTCGAGGAGAATTTCGTCCGCCTGGGAAGAAGTCTTCCCCTCGGGTCGGAGCTTCCCGTTCGACTGTCCGGACTGAGAATCGTGTGACGGAAAATCGATCCCGTGTCGGGATGGCGGTGTCATCAGGTGGTTCATCGCGCGTCCGGGCGGGGTGAGGCGGAACCGAGCATCCGCCGGGTCGAACATGATGGAGGGAGATTCGGGCCGCATCCGGCGACCCGCCGTCAAGTCGCGGAGTTCCCCTTCCGGAAAACTCCGATGCGACTCATTTAGCAACTCGGAAGCCGAACCGTTCCGGCCGCGTCATAATCGGAATGTTCATTCCCGCAAGAATGTCGGAGTGGCGTTAAGCCATGGCCAAACCGGGTCATGCGAGTTCGGCACGGTTCGCGGGTTCCCGAAAACTTCTACTTGCCAAATACTTTTCCGGAGGGGTCGTGCCGGGCGAATGTGCGAACGACTGCCGAATCCTTAGGCTTCTGATAGAGGGAATGCGGCCGCATGCGGAAATCCCCTCGCCACGGCCGGCATCCCCGTTTAAAACTTTGGTATGCCGCAAGCCGATACCATCGAAGCGTTTCCCGAGCCCGAGTTCCTCGAAGGGGCGGCGCCGACGCCGTCCGAGCGTTCGCTGGCGCTGGTCGCCCACCTCGGCGGGCTTGTGCTGAGCTTCATCGTGCCGGCAAGCGTGATGATGACCCAGCAGGACACATCGCAATTCGTCGTGCGGCATGCCCGCGAAGCGGTGAACTTCCAACTCACGCTCTGTTTCCGCGTGCTGCTCATTCTCCTCGCCGCGGGGGGGGTCGCTGCATTTTTCGATTCTGCAGGAGCTCACAGAGGTTTCGTCTTCGCGGCCGGGACTGTCGTCGCCTTGCTGCTGTCCATCGTTTCGATGGCGAGTTCTGTCGTATTCACAATCCGCGCTTGCAAAGCGGCCCTCAAAGGCCGCGACTACCGCTATCCCCTCACCATCCGGCTGATCTGACCCATGAAACTCCCGCTCTCCCTCGCGGCGGCGCTCCTCCTCGCCCCGGCCGCGTTCGGCCAGGCCAACGCCAAGATCCCCGATCCCGATCCGGAACTCGAGCGCAAGACGTTCGTGCTGCCCGAAGGATTCGAGGTGAACCTCTGGGCGTCCGACCCGCTGCTGGCGAAGCCGATTCAGATGAACTTCGACAGCAAGGGTCGGCTCTGGGTCGCCGCGAGCGAGATCTACCCGCAGATCAAACCTGGGCAGAAGGCCAACGACAAGATTCTCATCCTCGAAGATACCACGGGCAAAGGCGTCGCCGACAAGACGACCGTCTTCGCCGATGGATTGCTCATCCCCACGGGCGTCGAGCCCGACAACAAGGGCGGGGCCTACGTCGCCGCGAGTACCGAACTCGTTTACTTCAGCGACCCGGACGCCAAGTCCGGCAAAGCCACGAAGAAGCGCACGGTGCTCTCCGGCTTCGGCACCGAAGACACGCACCACATCCTCCACACGCTGCGCTTCGGCCTCGACGGCATGCTCTACATGAGTCAGTCGGTCTACATCCACAGCCACATCGAAACGCCGCACGGTGTCCGCCGGTTGAACGCCGGTGGCATCTGGCAATATCGACCCGAGACCGAGCAGCTCGAAGTCTTCGCCCGGGGTTGGTGGAACAGTTGGGGCACCACTTGGAACAAGTGGGGCACCACCTTCGCCACCGACGGAGCGGGAGGGCAGGGGATCAACTACGTCGTGCCGGGAGCGTGGTACGAAGCGGCGAAAGATCCGCCGCGCATCCTTCCGGGTTTGAACCCCGGTTCACCGAAGTACTGCGGTCTCGAAGTGCTCAGCGGTCGGCACCTGCCGGACGACTGGCAGCAGAACCTCATCACGAACGACTTCCGCGGCCACCGCGTCTGCCGGTATGTCATCCAAGAGGACGGCGCCGGGTTCGTCGCCAAGGAGCAGAAGGAACTGATCAAGTCGGATCACCCGGCCTTCCGCCCCATCGACGTGAAGATGGGCCCGGACGGCGCGATCTACATTGCCGACTGGTACAACCCGATCATCCAGCACGGCGAAGTCGATTTCCGCGACGAGCGCCGCGACAAAACCCACGGCCGCATCTGGCGCATCACGGCGAAGGGTCGGCCGCTGGTGGAGAAGCCGAAGATCGCGGGGGCGAAGGTCGAAGACCTGCTGGAGATGCTGAAGGCACCCGAGGATTGGACCCGCTGGCACGCGAAGCGCGAGTTGAAGGAGCGCGGCGCGAAAGAGGTGCTGCCGGCGCTCGGGAAGTGGTACAAGGCGAATGCGAATGCGAATGAGCAGCATCGCTTGGAAGCCTTGTGGGTGAGCCAATCGTTGAACGCCATCAACGAGGCTATTCTGCGGGAAGCACTGGAGTCAAAATCCCCGGACGTCCGCGCGGCCGCCTGCCGGGTGACCGGCGATTATGGCGAGTGGACGACCGAACTCCCCGGCATGCTCGCGACGGCGGCGACGGACGAACACCCCCGCGTGCGGCTCGAAGCGGTGCGGGCGCTGGCGAAAGTTCCGAGGTCGGTGTCCGCTATCGCCGCCGCGCTCGACAAACCCGTGGATCGCTGGCTCGACTACGCCATCTGGCAGAGCCTGCGCGAGACGAAGGATCAGTGGCTGCCCGACTTCAAAGCGGGCAAGTTCGACTTCGGCGGCGATCCGAAGAAGATCGTCTTCGCCCTCCGCGCCGCCGGGGAAGGGGACGTGCTCAGGCCGCTGTACGCCCTGTTCGACGGCGGCAAACTCGACGACAAACAGAAGGAAGCCTGCCTGCTGACCATCGGCGAACTCGCCGGGCCGGGCGACATCGTGGGCATCTTCGACCGGGTCCGAGACAACCCGAAACTGCGCGGCATCGCCCTGCCGGTATTGGAGAAGTCAATCCGCGACCGGAAGCTGCCCTACCCGAAAGCGGAATGGGAGCGCTTCAAGCAGCATGTGAACAACGACACCGGCGCCGCGCGGCAATCGATGGCCCGGATGCTCGGCCTCTGGAAAGCCGAAGAAGCCCGGCCGATACTCGAAGTGCTCGCCTCGACGGGGCAGCTCGCCACCGAAGGGGGCCGGGAAGATCGCATCGCCGCCTTCGAGGGCCTCACGCTCCTCGGCGGGCCGAAGTCGGTGGCGTTCCTCGAACAATCGGCCAAGCAGAATTTCGACCTCGCCCGCACCGCCCTGTTCGGGTTGATCGCCCTCGACCCCGTCAAAGGGGCGACCCTCGTCGCCGGGATCCTCGCCTCGCCGAATCCGACCGATCTCGATCCCGTGTTCGCCGCATTCGTCGCCCGCAAAGATGGCTCCGCGATCTTGGCCAAGGCGCTCGCTGACAAGACGCTGTCAGCGGATGTCGCCAAAATCGGCATCCGCGTCGCCAAGGCGAACGGGCAGGGCGACCCCGCACTTATCGCCGCGCTGACGAAGGCCGGCAAGCTCGCCGACGGCAAGCGCGAGTTCACGAAGCCGGAACTCGACGCGTTTCTCACCGATGTGAAAGCCAAGGGCGACCCGGCCCGCGGCGAAGCCATCTATCGCCGCGCGGAGTTGAACTGCCTGAAGTGCCACGGCGTCGCCGGGTCGGGCGGACAGGTCGGCCCGGACATGACCAGCCTCGGCGCGAGCGCTCCGGTCGATTACCTCGTCGAGAGTCTGCTGAACCCGAATGCGAAGATCAAGGAGGGGTACAACTCCATCGTCGTGACGACCGACGACGACCGCATCTTCGCCGGCGTGAAGATCGGCGAGACACCGCAATCGCTCACCATCCGCGAT
>JAYVTJ010000573.1:0-2722 GCA_043774415.1 Fimbriiglobus sp.
TGACTGCGTATTTCGTAGATCGCCCAACGATTCATTCTCCAATTTTCCTGCGTCATTTCTCTCGCGACCGGCCAATTAACAAGGTACAGGCTTTTTTCCCGTTTTTCCCCGTCCGACAGCCGGCCCGCCACCCCGTGGATGTCGCTGTGGTCACTCCTTCCGGAGTCGTCCCATGCGATCCGATCCGCGTCCGGACCCGCCCCCGTCCGAACTCACCCTCGACCAACGCCGCCGCGAACTCGCCGGCCTCTTCGCCCGAGGCCTGCGGAGACTCCGCGACCGCGCCGCCCTGACCGGCGAACCCACCTCCGCAAATCCCGCCGAAGCATCGTTTTCCACCCTTGAAGCTGTCGCGGACAAGTCGCTCACTGTCTATGCCGGTTGACGGACCCCGAGAACCCCGAGACGAGGAGAACGACCATGAAGGCGATGAACTGGGAGCGCGCATTCGCCGCCCTGCAGCGGATGACGACCGACCAACTGCGACAGAAGTACGGCGAGGTCTTCGGCGAAGAGACCAACGGCCGCAACAAGGCCTGGCTGGTCAAGCGGATCGCTTGGCGACTGCAGGTTCAAGCCGAAGGGGGCCTCTCCGAACGCGGGAGAACTAAAGCCGAGGAACTGGCCGACGACGCCGACCTGCGGCTCAACCCGCCCCCGATGAAGCCGCAGGCGCCCGAAGAGGAGTCCGCGGTGCGGGTACTCCCCTTCGCGGCCGACGACCGGCTCCCGCCGCCGGGGACGGTGATCGCCCGGAAGTACAAGGGCCGCACCCTGCAGGTGAAGGTGCGACCCGACGGCTTCGAGTACGAGGGGGATCTGCACGCCTCCCTCTCGGCCGTCGCCAAGGCCATCACCGGCTCCCACTGCAACGGATTCCACTTCTTCCGACTCACCAGGAGCGACGCATGAAAGCTTCGAATGCGACTGCCAAGCCCCCCTCCCCAGTGATTCGCTGCGCGATCTACACCCGCAAGAGCACGGAGGAGGGGTTGGAGAAGGAGTTCATCTCTCTCGACGCCCAGCGCGAGTCGGGAGAGCTGTTCGTCCGCAGCCAAGCCGGCGAGGGCTGGACCCTCGTCCCCGACGCCTACGACGACGGCGGCTTCACCGGCGGCAACATGGAACGACCCGCTCTCCGGCGGCTCATGCTCGACATCGAAGCGGGCAAGGTCGATGCGGTGGTGGTCTACAAGGTCGACCGGCTGAGCCGGAGCCTCTTGGACTTCGCCCGGATGATGCAGGTGTTCGACAGCCGCAAGGTGTCATTCGTCTCGGTGACGCAGCAGTTCAACACCGCGACCTCGATGGGGCGGCTCGTGCTCAACGTCCTTCTGTCTTTCGCGCAGTTCGAGCGGGAGATCATCTTGGAGCGGACGCGGGACAAGATCGCCGCCACCCGCAGGAAGGGGAAGTGGGCCGGGGGCCACCCCATCCTGGGCTACGACGTCGATCCCCAGGGCTTCAAGCTCGCGGTCAACTCGGCCGAGGCCGATCGGGTGCGGGCGATCTACGAGTTCTATCTCGACCGAGAATCGCTCATGCCGGCCGTGCAAGCTCTCGCCGAGAAGGGCTGGGTCGACAAGCGCTGGACGACCCGCAAGGGGCACGAACGCGGCGACATGGGCTTTACCCGGACGCGGAGCAGAGTTCGATTTGGGAGGGGTTGTATTTCGACCCAAACGACTCCCAGCGCTGCGCAGAGTTCGTCAAAAAACTCGAAATATGCGTATTATGCGCAGTTCGCCTGTTGGTTTGGTCTCGGCCTACTCGCTCTCACGACTGGGCGGAGAACAATCCGGTCGGAGATGTCGCCATAATCATATGCAAATACGCTGGTTTATGAGAAATCCCATCAACCCGTTGCAGCGGCAACTTCTGCTCAGCCCGGACCAACGATAACCAGTCTGCGGCTGCCATGGGGTGCTAATCGCTTTCGGGCCAGTCATCTGCAAGCGTTATGTGAATGCTCTCGGTGTTCCAGCCCGACGAAGCCACGCACACCCTGCGTGACTACGTCCGCCAGCGCGCCAACTTCGTCCGGCTCTCGGGCCAGCACATCCAGCGGATGCAGAAGGCGATGCAGCTGATGAACCTGAAGCTGACCAAGGTCCTGGGCGATGTCACCGGGGTGACGGGACTCAAGATCATCCGCGCCATCGCGGGGGGCGAACGCGACCCGCTGGTGCTGGCCGCGCTGCGCGATTACCGCTGCAAGAGCGCCGAAGCGGAGATCGCCGAAGCGCTCGACGGCCGCTACCGCCCGGAGCACGTGACTGAGCTGAAGTGCTGCCTGAGCCTGTGGGAGAAGTACGGGGAGATCGCCGCGCACTTGCGGTCGATGCGGCGGAAGTCGAACTTGCCGCCGCTGCCGCCGAAGCCGCGGGTGCGCGGGAAGAAGCCGCACGACCCGGCCTTCGACGTGCGCACGGCGCTGTACTACCTGATCGGGGTGGATCTCACGGCCATCGAGGGGATCGACGACGTGAACGCCCTCACGCTGGTGAGCGAGCTCGGCGGCGACTTCGCGAAGTGGCCGACGGCGGCGCACTTCGCGAGCTGGCTGGGGCTCTGTCCGCAGTTCAAGCAGACGGGCGGGAAGGTGAAGTCGAGCCACACTCGCAAGGGGAAGAACCGGGCGGGCCGGGCCTTCCGGCTGGCGGCGTGGAGCCTGATCCGCAGCAAGGGGTACCTCGGGGCCTACCTGCGGCGGCAGCGCTCG
>JAYVTJ010000574.1:0-5920 GCA_043774415.1 Fimbriiglobus sp.
GCTCTTCGACACGATCGCGATCACAGCGATGACGAACACGATCAGCACCATGATCCCGGCGACCGCCGCCCCGACCATGATGAGCAGCCGGCCGACCGAAGGCCCGGACGACTCCGTGCTCGCCGGCGCCGGAGATGACGGCGTGTAGGCCGGAGGAGTGTACTGCGGGACGCCCGGAGTCGTCGTCGATCCGCCGGGCGGATAGGTCGGCGGATCCGAGAGCTGCGGCATCCCCGGGGTGGGCATTCCGGGATTGGTCATACCCGGATTCGTCATGCCGGGATACGGCGTGCCGGGGTTCGGGTTATTGAAGCCCGGGTTGGCGCCACCGCCGCTGATGGGCTTGTCGCCACCGCCGATGCCGTTGACGAGGTGGACGCCGCAGAACTGGCAGGTACTCGGCGGGAAACTCCCGCGGCCGATCTCCTTGCCGCACTTCCCGCAGGTCCAGACCTTCTCGAACATCGACCCGCCGCCGGGCCGCGTCCCGCCGGTGAAGTTGCCGCTGCCGGGGATGTTTCCCGTGCCGCCCCCGCCCGTGAAGTTGCCGCCGGGCGTCGTCGGCGGCTGGGGGAAGGTCGGCTGTTGCGGGAAGGTCGGCTGCTGGAACGTTGGGAGCGGAGGAGGTCCGCCCGGCGTCGTCGGCGGTCGGAACTGCGCCGACACGCTCGGCAGCACGAGGGCCAATGTCAGAAGCGAGAAGACCGCGCCGATCGCGCCGCGGATTCGGAGGGGAGTACGGGCCGGCATGGGAGGGGTACCCGAGGGATGAAGCAAGAGTGTAATCGCCTCATCGCCGGCCGTCAACGGTTTCGCCAGCACTTCACTCCCGAAGCTCGATGTCGTGGACAATCCGTTGCCAGCATCGTCATCGCCATGACCACCCGGGTCCGCGCACCCACTCGGATTCGGGCCGATTCGGGCAATTCCGTCCGGTACGGCAGTTGCGTTGGGCACGGATCGCGATGTGGAACACCGAGGATCTCACCGTGCCGAAACTCCAGCGCCGCGCCTTCACCCTGATCGAACTGCTCGTCGTGATCGCCATCATCGCGGTCCTCATCGGCTTGCTGCTGCCCGCCGTGCAGAAGGTTCGCGAAGCCGCGGCGCGCATGAGCTGCACGAACAATCTCAAGCAGATCGGCCTCGGACTCCACGGCTATCACGACGCCAATCTGGTCTTCCCGCCGGGGTTCACGGCGCTCGCGGGGCCGGGTGGCGATGTCGGCCCCGGCTGGGGCTGGTCGTTCTACATCCTGCCCTACATCGAGCAGGACAACCTGTTCCGGTCGCAGACGGATCTCAACCAATCGGTGACGGCGTCGCCGCTGCTGCGCCAGAAGATCAAGATCTACCTGTGCCCTTCGGACATCCAGTCGGAGCCGTTCCAGGTCTACGGGCCGGGCGGCGTCCCGCTCTCCGGTGTGATGGCCGCGCCGTGCAGCTACGCGGCCTTCGTCGGCGGCGACGAAACCGAGGTCGCGACCGGCGACGGCAACGGACAGTTCCACGGGTGCTTCTACCGCAACAGCAAAACGAGAATCACCGACATCACCGACGGGACGAGCCACACGGCGCTGGTCGCGGAACGGGCGTGCGGGATCACGCAGGGGACTTGGGCGGGAGCGCTGCCCGGCGCGCGGATGCGTTTGGGTGCGAAGAATCCGGTCTACCCGCTGAATCCGAACATGGACTACGACACCGATCTCTTCGGTTTGATGCACTCGAACTGGATCAACGCCACCAACGATCAATCCGACGACGGCGGCACCGACGACCCCTCGAGCTTCCACACCGGGGGCGCGAACCACTTGTACGGGGACGGATCAGTCCGATTCCTGCGCAATATCGGCGGGGTCAAGGGTCAGCCGCCGACCGCCGATCGACTGGCGTTCTGGGCGACGGGAACCCGGGCGGACGGCGATTTCACCGCCGTCATCGAGTGATCGAGAGGCAGACAAAAATGCGACACGTCGTCCTCTGGACAATGCTCCCGATCCTCCTGCTCGGCTGCAGTCGCACCGATGTGCCGAAGGAGAAGTATTTCGACGGCGAGCCGGTCGAACACTGGCTGGAGGCCATCAAAAAGCCCGATCCGAAAGTCCGCAAGAAGGCCGCCGATGTGCTCGGCAATGTCGGGACCGTCGATCCCCGCGCCGTCCCGGCCCTGATCGAAGCCGTGAAAGACAAGGATGCCAAAGTCCGCGCTGCGGCGGTGCTGGGGTTGTCCAAGATCGGCGCCCCGGCTTCCGCCGGCGAATCCGCGCTCGAAAAAGCGACGAAGGACAAGGACCCGACCGTCCGCACTCATGCCGCGACGGCGCTGGCGCGTGTGCGCGGGGGGAAATGGCGCCGGCATCCGGACGACTCACTTCTTCCGAGTCGGTTCGGATTTGCGCTCGTGTCCCCGATACCCCTCGCGCTTCTGCGCAGCCATGAAATCGTAGAGCCGCTCCGCGGCCGTCTCCCAGCTTCCCCCGCGCGCTTTGCCGATGATCGAGGCCAGCGTCTCCGCCGCCTTCGCCGGCAACTTCCCGGCGTCTCGGTAGGCGCTCAGCCGCGCTTCGCAGTCGCCGAGGCGCTTGTCGTCGCGGTTGCGCACGGCCGTGTAGAGCGCATCGACGGTGACGAAAACTTCTTCATCCGCGCCCATCTGCGGCTGCGGTCGGAGGAGCATCACCGCGATTGCGATCGCGGCGACGGTCAGCCCGGCGAGTGCGACCCAGCCGATCCACTGGCGGTTCGGGGTTTCAGTAGTCGCCACCGGCCACCTCCCCGCCGTTGCGCGTCGAAAGGGCGACCCACGTGTTCGGCCGGATGAACGTCGTGATGAACCGCACCGAGCCGTCGCCGAAGAGGACGTTGCAGCCGAAGCCGTGCTCGCCCCACATCTGATCGGTGTGGCCGAACGGATCGTTCGGCGCGTGGATGATGACCTGCGGGTGATCGTGCGTGTCCGGACCGCTGTGGACGCCCACCAAGCAGGTCGCGGCGTTGTTCTCCGAAGGCCATGGCCGGAGGTCGAGCCGCGGCGGTGTCACGGCGCCCGGCACGACGCCGACCCACGTCTTGTTGCTCAGAATCGAACTGTGCTCGCCGAGGAAGACCGTGTTCGACAGCCCGTCGGTGATCGCCGCGACGGTCGTTTTGGAGTTCGGATAGAACGGCCCGTCGATGACGCAGGTCGGCGCGCCCGGCACCGGCTCGGGAATG
Organism: Fimbriiglobus sp.; assembly: GCA_043774415.1. GTDB lineage: Bacteria > Planctomycetota > Planctomycetia > Gemmatales > Gemmataceae > JALHQU01. The sequence continues at coordinate 3,214 of JAYVTJ010000574.1, forward strand.
TCGAAGTCGTAGCAGTACGGCGTCGTGCGGCCCCAGGGCTGGTTGATGCCCGCGTTCGCGACGTAGTGGCTGTGGCCGAAAGTGATGCGGTTGCCATTGGACAGCACGATCGGGGCGCCGTGCCGGCGGTCGGCCCCTTCCTGCTGGACTTCGAAGCCATCGCTCCCGCCGGTCGCCGAGGGGCAGAGGAACGCGGCGACTTTGATCTTGGCGGCAGCGGCATTCTCCGGCGCCCAGCAGGGCATGCTCAGGTTGAACTGCCGGTAGAGGTTCTCCTGTTCCAAGTGCGGCAGGAGCAGCATCCCCCACGCGAAGCCGCTAGGCCCGACTCGGGAGTTGTCGCCGTAAGCGACCCCATAGGCCGAGCCGTTCGCGTACGGATCGGTGATGCTGGACGGCGGATAGCGCCCATTGGCCCCTTCGTAGTTGTGCAGGGCGAGGCCGAGTTGCTTCAGATTGTTGGCGCACTTCATCCGGCTTGCCGCCTCGCGGACTTTCTGAACGGCTGGAAGCAGCAAGCCGATGAGGATCGCGATGATGGCAATCACGACGAGGAGTTCGATCAGCGTGAATGCCGACCGCTTCGAATTAGTTCGCATGGTGTGTGGCCATAGGTTGACAAAAACATTTCATTAGTCTCGACTAATATACTGGGTGAGATGGAGCTAGCCAAGCGGGAAAATGGGCAAATCAAGCAGATATGATTGAAGAAGTGAGAGTTTGGGGAGAACGGGAGAAGACTTCGCGACCTGCGCTGTTCAATAGAAGCAGCCGGGGTCTCCCCCGGCTGCGCGATTCTCGGAATTCGGAGTCGCTTTTAGAAAGTCAGCGTCACGCCGGCTCCGACGCTATGCATCCAGAAGTCACTGTTCTGAAGCTGAACGCCGGCGTTTGTCGGGCCGAACGGCACGCCGAAGTTTTGGCTCGACGGGAGCTGGGTCGGGTTGACCCGGTTCGCGAAGCTTTCGCCGGGCCGCACGACGTTGGTCATGTAGAGGAAGTTGTAACCGGCGTATACGCCGACGGTGCGGCTGATCTGGAACCCCACCTTGACGCCGACTTCGGGCATGAAGCTGAAGTCGGATCGGTTGTAGCGGCCGATGGCGTTGGCCGGCACGAGCAAGCCGCCCGAAGCCACTTGGGTGTCGCCCGCACCGGTGAGTGTCGTGGTGCCATCGAGCCGGAGCGAACCCGAATTCCGGCCGACGGCCAGCTGGCCCGTGACCGAGGCGCTGAAGCGACCGGGGGTCAGGCCGAGGCGGAGGCCCGCCCCGCCGCCGTAGAAGTGGTTGATGGCCAAGGCGGAATCGCGGACCGACACCGCCGTCCCGGCACCGCGGAACGACTGGCCCCGGAACGTGACGGCTCCGCCGACGGGCGAAACCGAATCGCTGACCGTTTGCGATTCTTCGAGGGTGAGGTAGCGGAAGTAGAAGATCTGGTCGAGCGTGAGCATGTCGGTCTCGATCACCCGGACGATCGGCCCGAGATCGGTGCCGACGACCAAGCTGGAGACGTCGGATGTGACGCCGCCGGAGACTTGGCCGGGGAGATTCAGGAGCCGGACGTTTTGGGCTTGGATCGAAGTATCGTAGAATGGTCGCCCCAGTGCCGACCCGCCGCCCGAGACGGACGAGGATGCCGTTTTTTCCGTGAGGAAGAAGACGCCCGCTTCGACACCGAAGGCCCGATTGGCGCCGAGCCAGAATCCGCCGTCGAACCGACCGCCGTGGAGAGTCCCGACATCGGTATCCCTGCCCCCCAGCACCGAGTTGACGCCCGCAGAACCCTGAATTGCGAAAGCCCCCCCTTGCGTGGCGATGATCGCCGGAGTCGGCTGGTTTCGGATGAAACCGGCTTGGTACCCGCCGCTGAACCAGAATCGGTTGCCGGGGAACTCGGAGAGGACCGAAGGCCCCGAGCCGAGCAACGGATCGACCGAGGTCGGCAGGCCGGGGTCGCCCGGTGCACAGCCCGGCGCCGCCGGCGTTTCGATGGGCTGAGCGAAAGCGGCCGAAGCCGTGAGGAACAACAGAGCCGCAGCTCCGACTGCACGCGAGACCATAATCGTCGACCCTCCAAAGGAACCGCCGCGGACGGACGGCGGCCGGAAGCGCGGATGTCAAAAGACACCGTCTGTATCGGTTGAAACGGCGGCGACAATTCAACCGGTTTGGCAAAAGGTCGGAATGGCCCCAAGTGTCCGGCGTCCGGAGATGTCGAATCGAGGTTTTCTTGATAATTCGGGCGGAGCGGGAAGTCCGGGTGATTCCGGTCGGATCGTTACCGTCATGCGACTGCGGTGTTAGCTTGCTTGGGCTCCGCGGCTCGGCGGCAGTTTGCCGCGGCTTTTTTCGATAACTACTTTTGGAACCCTCATCCAAGGATTTTCAGCAATGCCTCTCCATACGGACCGCCGTTCCCGCCCGGGTCGCACCACGAAGCCCCAGACCATCACGCGCTGGGTTCCCCGCCCGCTCGAACAGCTCGAAGACCGGCTCACGCCGAGCGTGAGCCTCTCGAACAGCCCGACGTGGCTCGACGTCGGTCCGCACAACGTCTCCGGCGGGCAGGTCAGCGTCGTCCCGAGTTCGGGGACGAACAGCTCGGCGATCGGCGCGCTCCAGGCGATCGTCGCGGATAAGACCGATGTGACCGGGAACACCCTCTACGCCGGCGGCGTCAACGGCGGCATCTGGAAGACGAC
>JAYVTJ010000575.1:0-4845 GCA_043774415.1 Fimbriiglobus sp.
CGAACTGCCTCAATTCGAACTACCGCCGCGTGCTGATCCTCACGCAGTTCAAATCGCGCAGCCTCGACCGGCACATCCTGCAGGGCTGGAGCTTCCTCACGCACGATCTCGGCGAGGGCATCGAAGTGCTGCCGCCGCAGCAGCGCATCGACGAACACTGGTACACGGGCACCGCCGACGCCATCTACCAGAACATCTACAGCATCGAGAAGGAAGACCCCGCGCACATCCTGATCCTGGCCGGGGACCACATCTACAAGATGGACTACTCGGCGATGGTCGCGGCCCACAAGGAAGGCGGCGCCGACCTCACCGTCGGCTGCATCCCGGTGCCGACGGCCGAGTGCAACCAGTTCGGAATCGTACAGACCGATGCCTCCGGCCGGGTCCTCGGATTCCAGGAGAAGCCCGCGACGACCGCCCCGATGCCGGGGGACAGCCGCCACGCCCTCGGCTCCATGGGCATCTACGTCTTCGACACCGATATGCTCCTCGACCGCCTCTGCGAGGATGCCGCCGACCCGAAGAGCAGCCACGACTTCGGCAAGGACATCATCCCCGCGATGGTGCGCAGCGGCTACCATGTGCAGTCGTTCCGCTTCCCGGATCGCAACGGCAAGGACAGCCCCTACTGGCGCGACGTGGGCACCCTCGACGCCTACTACCGGGCCAGCATGGACCTCGTGGCCATCGAGCCGGTGCTGAACCTCTACGACGATACGTGGCCGATCCGCACGCTGCACCCGCAGAATCCGCCGCCGAAGTTCGTGCACCGCGGCGAAGGCCCGCTCGGCCACACGCGCCGGGGCGAAGCGCTCGACAGCATCGTCTCGGCCGGCTGCATCGTCTCGGGCGGGCAGGTGCTGCGGAGTATCCTGTCGCCGCGCGTGCGGGTGAACAGCTACGCGGTGGTCGAGGATTCGATCCTGTTCGAGGGGGTCGATATCGGCCGCTACTGCCGCATCCGGCGGGCGATCATCGACAAGGATGTGAAGGTGCCGCCGTATACGGTCTTGGGATACGACGCCGACTTCGATCGCAAGCGCGGTTTCATCGTGACGGACGCGGGCGTGGTGGTGGTGGCGAAGGCGGAATCGCCGGAGGCATTCCAGTCGCCGAATGCGCTGCCGTACTGATACCTCCCTATCGACCATGAGCCATTGTTCATGTTCGCATCACGCTGTCTTCACGTCCGCTTGCTAGACTTCCACAACCGGCCGGCGGAGCGGGCTTTTCCGCATCCCCACGGCCGGTGTCCCGGAGAGATGCGATGCGGACGATGCTGCGACTGCTGGCCTGTGCGCTGTTCGTTTCGGCGACGGGCGGCCTGCGCGCCGACGAGGTGGCCATCCCCCTCGACAAAGTGCCCAAGGCCGTGCTCGACACGGTGAAGAAGCGCTTCCCGAAGGCCGAACTCACGGAAGCGGCCAAAGAGACCGACGGCGACAAGGTCTCGTACGAGGTGACGATCAAGGACGGCGAATCGAAGATCGACGTGACGCTGACGCCCGAAGGCGTGCTCACCATGATCGAAACGGTGATCGCGACCAAGGAGCTGCCGAAAGCCGTGACGGAAGCCGTCGAAGCCAAGTACCCCAAGGCCGCGATCAAGCTCGCCGAAACGGTGGTCAAAGTGACGGACGGCAAAGAAAAGCTGGCCTACTACGAAGTGGTGGTCGACACCGCCGACAAGAAGACCTTCGAACTCCAGATCTCCGAAGAGGGCAAGATCCTGATGACCGAAGAGAAGAAGGAAGAGAAGAAAGAAGACAAGAAAGATAAGAAGGACAAGGAGTGATCTCCCGGCGAGGGTCCGCGCTCATGGGCATCCGAGTCCTCGTCGTCGAAGACGATCCCGCGATCGCGGACTTCCTCGTGCGGGCCCTGCGCGAAGAGGGCTACACCGTCGAGCACGCCGCCGATGGGCACGCCGGTCGGCAGCGCCTGACCGGGGAAACCTGGGATGTCGTGCTGCTCGACCGCTCCCTCCCCGGCCCCGACGGACTGACGTTGCTCCGGGAATTCCGGACGGCCGGAAGCACGACTCCGGTCCTGATGCTGACGGCCCGCGATTCGGTTTCGGATCGCGTCGCCGGCTTGGACGCCGGAGCCGAAGACTACCTCTGCAAGCCCTTCGCCCTCGACGAACTGCTCGCCCGCGTCCGCTCCCTCGGCCGGCGCCGCGACGGTCGCACGACGACCGTGATCGCCGTCGGCGATGTGGCGGTGGACCTCGCGACTCAGCGCGTCGAACGGGCCGGGCACCGGATCGACCTCGCGGCCCGGGAGCAGGCCCTGCTCGTGCTGTTCCTGCGGCACCCCGGCGAAGTCCTCTCGAAGACCCGCATCTACGAACGGGTGTGGGACGAGCGCTACGAAGGGCTGTCGAACACGCTCGAAGTCCACGTGATGGAACTGCGCCGCAAACTCGAAGCCCACGGACCCCGGCTCATCCACACGCTGAGGGGCCGCGGCTACCGCTACGGGGAAGTACCCCCGGGGAACACCTGACAGGCCTCGCATCAGATCCGGGATCGCATGACGCTCACCAATCGATTGCTCGCCTTCCTGCTCCTCTCGCACGCCGTCCTGCTCGCCGGCTTCTCGGTCGCGGTCTACGCCGTCGCGCGGGCGCAGCTTTTCCGGCAACTCGACGAGAGCACCGACGCCGCGCTCGACACGCTCGCGGCCTCGGCCGAACAGGAACCCGACGGCTGGGAATGGGAGCCGCACGAGCGCCGGCGCGGGCGCGGGGCTGCCGACATGCCCGCGTGGGCGGTCTACGGGGAATCGGGCCGGCGCATCGATGGGGCGGGTGAACCCTCGGCGCTTCTGGAGCAGTACCGCGATCCCTCCGCGACCGCGGAGCGGAGCCGGTTCCGCGCGCAGTCCGGCGGCGAGCGCTGGCGGGTCGCCCGCCGGATTCTGATCCATCCCAACCCGGAGGAACCCGCCGCTCCGATCGACGGGGAGAAGCCGCGCTACCGGACGCTGGTCTTCGTGGCGACCGCCCCGCAGGCCCCCGTCGAGTCGATGCTTGCGACTCTGGCCGGGAGCCTCGCCGCCGGGAGCGCCGCCGCGCTCGCCCTCGTCGGTGTCGGCGGTCGATGGTGGTGCCGTCGGGCGCTCGCCCCGGTCGCGGCCATGACCGCGGCGGTCAAGGGGATCGGGACCGCGTCGCTGGCCGAACGGGTGCCGGTCCCCGCGCCGCGCGACGGTCTCCGCGAACTCGCCGAGGCGTTCAACGCGCTGCTCGCGCGGGTGCAAGTGGGCTACGAGCGGCAGGCGCGCTTCACGGCCGAAGCGTCGCACCAGCTCCGGACACCCCTCGCGGGCATGCTCGGCCAACTGGAACTCGCGCTGAAGCGCGAGCGCGATCCGGAGGAGTACCGCCGCGCGATCGCGGTCGCCGCGCGGGGGGCGGGCCATCTGAACGGCATCATCGAGATGCTGCTCTTCCTCGCCCGCGCCGACGGCGAAGCCCCCGTCGCGGATCTCGAACCCGCGGTGTTGGCCGAGGTGGTCGCCGGCCACTTGGACGAGCACTGGTCGAGCCATCCGCGCCGCGGCGACATCTCCCTCGAAGCGGTGGGGGATTCGTCCGTCCGCACGCACGCCGCGCTGCTCGGGCAGGCCCTCCACAACGTCCTCGAGAACGCGATCAAGTACAGCGAGCCGGGGACGCCCATCGCGATCCGCGTCGATCCCTCCGACGGCGGCGTCGAACTCTCGATCCGCGACGGGGGCTGCGGCATCGCGGCCGACGAGCTGGGGTGGGTGTTCGAGCCGTTTTACCGGACGGCCGAAGCGAGCGGCTCGCCGATCCGCGGCTCGGGCCTCGGGCTCGCCGTCGCGCGGCGCATCGTGCTCCACCTGGGCGGAACCGTGCGCCTCGCGTCCGAGTTGGGGCGGGGGACCACGGTCACCATCCGCCTCGCGGGATCACCGATTGGCGCCGTCAGCTCCGCTGGGCCCACGTGACGCCGAATCGGGAGAAGCGGATCGAACTCGGCGGGGAGGTTGCCGGGGAGCGCCCGTTCCGGGGACGCTCCACCGAGAGAACCGGCGCGGAGCGGCCCGGTGTGACAGGCGGGATCCGATTTTCTACCCCAAGTACCGGTTCACCACGTTCTCCAGCATTTCTTGGCGTCCGGACGCATTCTTCTCCGCCTCCCCCTTCTTCAGCATGTAGCTCTCCAAGCTCGCGAAGTCCTCCTTGCCGGCTTCGATGCCCGCGCCGATGCCGGTGTCCCAGCTTCCGTAGCGCCCCTTCACGAAATCCTTCAGCACGCCGTCCTTGCGGATCGCCGCGGCGATCTTCAGCCCCTGGGCGAAGCTGTCCATCGAGCCGATGTGCGCGTGGAACAAATCGTTCGGCTCGAAGCTCTCCCGGCGGACCTTCGCATCGAAGTTGAATCCGCCCGAACCGAGGCCACCCTGCTCGAGCACGACGAGCATCACCTGCGCCGTGAGGTAGAGGTTCGTCGGGAACTGATCGGTGTCCCAGCCGATGAGTTCGTCGCCGCGGTTGGCGTCGATGCTGCCGAGCAGGCCGTTGATCCGGGCGTACTCGAGTTCGTGCATCATCGTGTGCCCGGCGAGCGTCGCGTGGTTCGTCTCGATGTTCAACTTGAAGTCGCCCATCAATCCGTAGCCGCGGAGGAAGGCGGCGCAGGTCGCGGCATCGAAGTCGTACTGGTGCGTCGTCGGCTCCTTCGGCTTCGGCTCGATGAGGAACGTGCCCTTGAAGCCGATCTTCTTCTTGTAATCCACGGCCATGTGCAGGAACTTGGCGAAGTGGTCGAGCTCGCGTTTCAGGTCCGTGTTGTAGAGGTTGCTGTACCC
>JAYVTJ010000576.1:0-6688 GCA_043774415.1 Fimbriiglobus sp.
GCGGACCTCGCCGGACTGCCGGAGGTCGCCGAACAGGCTGAAGGGCGAGCGGAACGATGAAATCTCTGTGCGCTATCGCCCGCCCGAGGTCGCCCGAAATTGCGTCGAGTGCGAAGGTCACATGCTCTCGACGAGTCTTGGCCGCACCGACCGGCCTCACCGGAGCTTCCTCGTAGCCGCCGCGTTGGCGGGGAACTTCGCGGATACCGGCGCGTACCCGGCGAAGCTGGCCGACCTTGCGCCGGAGTACCCCGCCCCAGTCTCCGACGACTCGTTTGGCGGAAAGCCGCCGGTCGACAAGCCGGTGAAGGCGGCTGCGCGGTCTGCAGAGTCGGCGTCGACGGTGCCGACGACGGCGGGAAGCTGTTCGACGACGGTCCGGACGAACGCCGCAACGACAGTGGCCGTCCGGATGCCGCGATTGAAGCCCGCTGGGAAGCGACCGCTCTCATCGATTCCCGCCGGATTGCCGAGGGCGGACCGATATCGGAACCCGACGCCTTCGGTTCGCCACGGCAGTCATCGCCGCGACAGGCAGTTGAGAATCCTTCGCTGCGGCGTGCGGCGGAGCTGCGAGCTCGGGACCGTTCGGCGGAAGCGGCGAGACGCCGATGCGACGGCGCAGGAAGCGGGCGACTGTCACGCGCCCCCGTCGGCGTTTCGCCGTGGCCGGGTTCGCTCACCACCGCCGCAACCATCGTGGCTGGAGCCGCGGCTGCGACGCGCACTCGCTGTTCGTCACGCCGGACTACGCCGACCGGCACGGCGGTTGGCTCCCCGAGGGTAGGTCGTCGCCCGAGGCTTCGCTACGCCTTATGCACCGATCAGCTATTCCCCTTTCTCGCCGGGCTCGATTTTGCCACGGAGGCGTTCGTTGAGCGCGGTCTCGGAATCGACGAACCCCTCGGCGTCGAGCGGGCCGGTGAGATACGTCGTGTCCTCGCCGAGTTCGAACTTAGGCGTCGCGGCCGGCGCCGGTGCGACGATGACAGCGGCGGCCGAGGTGCACGCCAGCAGGAAGCAGTGGACCTGCATCCGCCAGGCGATCCTCTTCACGAGCCACGCCTTGTTGCGGCCGTTGGTCTGTTCGCCGAAGACCTCGGCGTACTTCCGCCGCAGTCCGTCGGTCGTCATCCGCTCCAGGGCCGCGAATGCTCGCTCCCAGTTCATCGCCTTCATGGTCGTTCTCCACCTCTAGAGGTTCTCGGGGTTTGTCAACCGGCGTGGACAGTGAGCGACTTGTCGGCCACAGCTTCAAGCGTCGAAAACGATGCTTCGGAGGGATTCGCGGAGGTGGGTTCGCTGGCCAGCGCGGCGCGGTCGCGGAGGCGACGCAGGCCCATGGCGAGAAGGGCGGCGAGTTCGCGGCGGCGCTGGTCGGGGGTCAGTTCGGACGGGGGCAGGGACGCGGATCGGTTCGCATGGGACGACTCCGGACGGAGTGCCCCCAGCGACGTCCACTTGGTGGCGGGCCGACTGTCGGACGGGGTGAACGGAAAAGCTTCTACCCTGTTAATTGGCCGGTCGCGGACGAAATGACGCAGGAAAACGACGCGCTTTTATCTAAGTTTTCGCACGTATCCGCCTCCAATCTGTGCGCCACTGCGCGAAAGTAGCACAGTCAAATCATTACTGTGCGGGAATACGACCGCCACGGATACCGGTTTCGCGCCAACACCGGATTACCGGGGGCGTTGTGCCGGGTAGACTCGGAATCACCGATCCGGGGGAACACTCCCGAGCGGATCCGGAGGGGTTGGCGCGGTTGTGCTAAACGACTCGCGCCGCCAATCTGAGGCGAGCCGCATTTCGACAGAATCGAATGGCGTCGGGCGGGTTCTCCGGCTTAAACTTACCCTTCATCCGTATTTTGCGCCCGGCGTTCGCCGCCGGGCCAACACCAGGAGCGCCCGGGCCATGACGATCGTCAAAAGCCTCAGGCTGCTGACCGCGGTTCTCGGAGGGGCGGCCGTCTGCGCCGCCGTCGGGACCACCGTGTTCGGCGACATTCGGCCGGGTTCATCCACGGCCCCCGCCGTGCCCGTTCCGACCGCGACCCCCAAGTTCGACGCCGCCCGCGCCATCGACGAACTGGCCAAGACCAAGTTCAGCGACAAGCCGGCGCTCGCCTACAAGGCGCCCGGCGGCGAAACCGTCTTCGCCTGGCAGGTGAAGCCGATCCTCGCGGCCCCCGCCGCCCGCCCCCGCGATATCCTCGTGCTCGTGGATACCTCGGCGAGCCAAGCCGGCGATCCGCTCAAGCAGGCCGGCCTCATCGTCGAGGGCCTCGGCAAGAAGCTCGGCGCCGACGACCGCCTCGACATCTGGACGCTGAACATCAACAGCCCCGAGCATACCCGCTCGCTCACGAAGGGCTTCGTCGCCCCGTCCGACAAGAGCGTGGCCGAATCGGTGCTGAAGCTCGCGAACACCGAATACGCCGCCGGGGCCGTCGATCTCAAGGCCGGCCTCGAAGCCGCCGCGAAGCAGTTCGCCGGCAAGGCCGCCCGCCAGCAGATCGTCCTCTTCCTCGGCGACGGCGAAAGCACCTCGGGAACGGTCATCACCGAGAGCGTCCGCGTCGAACTCGGCACGGCCCTCGCCGACGCCGGCACGCAGTTCTTCGCCGTGCCGCTCGGATTGAAAGTCTCCCCGAACAACCTCCACGGCCTGACGATGCTCACGGGCGGCACGGTCATCCGCGCCAAGGAGAACCTCGCGAGCACCACCGGCAGCACCGGCTTCGCGAAGCGGCTCACCGAAGCCTTCGACGTTCCGGTTCTGAAAGCCGACCGGGCGACCTTCGGCGTCGCCGGGGTCGAATTGCTCCCGAATCGCCTGCCGCCGCTGCGGGCCGACCGCAGCACGCTCGTGCTCGGCAAACTCGCCGCACCGGTCGCGAACCTCACGATGACCATCGACGGCACCGTCGCCGGGCGGAAGGTCTCGGTCGAACTCGCCGAGCGGCTCCCGGCCGCCAGCGGCGACAATTTTTTCCTGAACGCCATGCTCGAACAGTGGAAGTCGGCCGGTTCGAAGGACGCCCCGGTGATCCTCGCGGCCGACCGCGCTCTGGCCATGGCCGGGGAGCAGTTCCGCCTCTTCCGCGACGAGTTCGTCGAACTCGGCTTCAAGGCGATCACCGCGGATCGCTTCGATCACGCCGAGAAGCTCTTCCAGGCCGCGACGAAACTCGACCCGCAACTCCCGGAAGCGATTGCCGGTTCGAAGGTCGTCGCGCAGATCCGCTCGGGCGAACTGACGAAGGAGAAGCTGAAGGAGCGCGTGAATAAGAGCGAGAAGGCCGGCAAGGCGCTGCTCGCCCTCCAGCAACCGGCCCCGCCGGTGCCGGGCGGCGGTGTGACGCCGGCTCCGGTTCCCCCGGTCGCCCCCGGCGGCGGGATCGCCGGGGCCAAGGCCGCCCGCGCGGCCGCCGATCAGGAAGCCCGCGCCATCGTCGAAGAGACGCTCAAGCAGGTGCGCGTCCTGAAGTCGAGCGATCCGGACCGCGCCATCGAAGACCTCAAGCGCCAGCGCGAAACGGTCCAGCTCAACAGCGACCTCTCGGACGACGTCCGCCGCCGGCTCGTCTCGGATCTCGAAGCGTCGATGCGGGACATCGAAGTGCAGGGGGCCGAGATCAAGCGGCGCCTGTCGATCGAGCGCGACCGCATCAGCCGCGCCCGCTACCAGCTCAACGAGAACGACCGCATCCTCTCGCAGGAAGACCAGACGAAGGCCCGCATCGACCGCTTCCGCGACCTGATGAGCCAAGCCCGCTTCGAACTGGCCTACCAGGAAGCCCAGGTGATGGCCCAAGAGCGCATCAGCCGCGGCCAGGCGATCCCGCCGGAAGTCACCGCGACCTACCGCATCGGCCAGTCGGCGACGAACCTCCGGGAGTTCACCGAACTCAAGCGGATCCGCGAAGACCGCTACCTCATGTGCATGCTGCAAGTGGAGAAGTCGTTCATCCCCTATCCGGATGAGCCGCCCGTCCACTTCCCGCCGGCGTCCGTGTGGCGCGAGCTGACCCGGAACCGCCAGGAGAAGTACACGACGTACGACGTCGGCGGCGACCCCACGGCCCGCGAGCGGATGAAGCGCGTCCGCTCGATCCTCGAAGGCCAGCCCGTCCAATTTCCGAACAGTCTGAAGGACACGCCGCTCCGCACCCTCAAGGAGCAGCTCGAAAAGCAGTTCGACGTGAAGTTCGTCGTCCGCGAAGACCTGTTCAAACTCGCGGGGGACATGGACGGCGACATCATGGACCGCAAGTTCAAGCTCGACTCGAACCTCTCGGGCGTCACGCTCGGCAGCTTCCTCGACGTCGCCCTGCTCGACATCAAGGCGTCGTACATCGTCCGCCCCGAGTACATCGAGATCACGACGCTGGAGCAGCGGCTCGAAGAGAAGGTGACCGTCGCCTTCGCGGTGGCCGACCTCGTCCTCGCGATCCCGAACTCGGTGAACCAGCAGTCGCTCCGGCAGAGTTCGCAGTTCCAAGCCTCGCAGCTCTCAATTTTCGGCGTCGGCCAAGCCCAGCAGTTCGGCAACGCCGGCGGCGGGTTTAACGGCGGCGGGTTCGGTAACGGCGGCGGCTTCGGCAACAACGGCGGCGGCGGCTTCGGCAACAACGGCGGCCTCGGTGCCGGCGGCATGTTCGGCAACGGCGGCGGCGGGATGTTCGGCCAAGCCGGCGGCGGTCTCGGCCAGGGCGGACAGGGCAATAACTTGGGTGTCGGCGGCGGCGTGCTCGGGGCGAGCGGCGGCCAACTCGGCCAGTTCGGGAACCTCGGCGGCCAGTTCGGCATCCAAGGGAACGATCAGAGCCGCTTCCTCACGGCTCTGATCCAGACCGTCGTCGCCCGCGGCGAGTGGGACAACACCATCCCCGGCGTGCCCCCGCCCCCGACGGCCCCCGGCGAAGATCCGGCCCCGCTCGTGCCGCCGAACCAGCTCAACTCGCTCGGGTTCTACCCCCCGGTCCGCGCCCTCGTGATCCGCGGTTCCACCCGCTATCACCCGACGCAGTCGTTCAAGCTCAAAGTGCCGGGCGCCGGCGGCGCGGTCGCCGCTCCGAAGGTCGGCGATCCGCTCGCCCAGGCGGACGGCCCGAAGATGCAGAACCCGATCATCGACCCGATCGCTTTGGCCCGCGCCGCCAAGGGCGATCCCAAGAAGGTCTGGAACGAGGCCTTCGGCAAGGCCGTCGACGATCCGATGCTCGCCGTGAACGCGGCCGACATCATGAGCGACGCCAAAGAGCACAGCCACGTGGCCGAAATCCTGAAGGCGACCCTCCGCCACGGCCGCGCCAACGCGAACTGGACGCACGAGGCCCTCGCCTTGGCCCTGCAGTCGAGCATGGCCTCGCCCGCGGAAATCGAACGGGCCTTCCTCTCGGGGATCGACCTCGATCCGACGAACGCGAAGGAGTATATCAAAGCGGCCAAGGCCGAGAGCGAACTCGGCCGCCAGCCGGCCGCGATCGAACTCTGCAAGCGGGCCGCCGCGCTCGAGCCCAACATGCCGGACGCGTACGCCAACGCCCTCGTCTACGTCGATCGCTCGACGGACGTGGCCACGGACGTGGTCGGCTGGGCGACGTCCAACCTCATGAAGCGGGACTGGACGAACGACGGCGTCGATTACTCGAAGCAGACCAAGGCCCGCGTCGCGAAGATCGCCAAGAAGCTCACCGCCGCCGGCCGCAACGCCGACGCCGATGCGGTGAACAAGGCGCTCGCCGAGACGAAGAGCCGCGACCTGCTCGTGGAATTCCGCTGGCAGGGTACGGCCGACCTCGACATGAGCGTCGCCGAACCGAGCGGTTCGATCGCCTCCGCCACGAGCAAGCGCACCAGCGGCGGCGGCGTCCTGAAGTGCGACATCCTCGAACAGGGCGACGACGACCGCTCCGAAATCTACTCGGCCACGGAAGCGTTCACCGGCACCTACAAGGTGACGCTGAAGACGAGCCTCGGCCGCGCCGTCGGCAACAAGGCCCTCGTGAAGGTCACGAAGTTCCCGGGCACCCCGAAGGAAGCCTTCGAGATCTTCGCCGTGGACATGAGCGACCCCAAGCCGATCGAGTTCAAGCTCGACGGCGGCAGCCGCAAGGAACTGGCCAGCGTCCCGGTCGCCGACGATTCCGAAGCCCGCCAACTCACGACGGCGGCTCCGAAGTCTTATGTGCCCTCGGGCATCGGCGGCGGGGCCGGCCTTGCCAACCCCGACCTCACGGTCTTCACCGGCAGCACCGCGGCTTCCAACCTCCCGCTCGTGAACCCGACGGTCGAAACCAAGTTCGACAGCATCTCGCCCGTCCTCCCCGGTCTCCGGGTGGTCGGCAAAGTGTCGAGCGACCGCAGCACGCTGGAGTACACCGCCAGCGCGGTCTTCACCGGCCCCGCCGTGGACATCCCGACCCCGAAGGTCGGCCTGCTCCCCGGCTCGGAGCGTGGCAAGTAGCCCCACAGAAAGTAGCCCACGAGCGCGAGGCTGGGCAAAACGAAAGAGGTCCGGATACCGCAGGATAAGCGAGCCGTCGGTTTTTCGAGTACATCGAACGGCCCATTCGCGTTCTTCGAAGAACGCAAGCCGACAGGCAGCGGAAATTCACTTGTACTGTTAACCCGCCTGTCCCCCGTTCGAACCTTCCCGATCGGGTCCGAGAGGAAACGGG
>JAYVTJ010000577.1:0-2554 GCA_043774415.1 Fimbriiglobus sp.
CCTGTGACCAGGGATAGACGCGAGTGACACGGAAACCCTTAAGCGTCGGAGTTCCAAGCGCTTTTGCTAATTCCTGAGTCACGACCTGAGTCTTCGCCCCTACCCATGCTTTCGGAAGCTCTCCGCCATCCTCTTCGGGAACATCCGGTTTTATTTTGACAACGGTCAGCATCAAGTCACGATTTCGTCGGAAAGAGACCACAGTCTCAACCGATTTCGCTCCGCTGAAAGCTTTCCGAAACTCAGCTATGCTGTTGACGGAGTCGGTTCCCACTCGAAAAATAACGTCGCCATCTTCCAGTTTGGGTTGCGACGCTTCCATCGGATATCCCGCGCGAACTCCGGTAACGACGACTCCGTTCTTATCCGGGTAGAGCCGCTCAAGAGCCATCGGGCCTGTTATCTCTTCGAGGGTAACTCCCTGATCTCGAAACTCGTCTTCCAACCCGGTGGACGCTTCCATCTCAACGGCAGTCAGTTTTGTTTTCGTCTGAATTCCATCGCGAAGGAAGGTGACATTTGCCATATCTCCCGGTTTCAGCGCGGCGACACGTTGATACAGAACTGGAATCTCTTCAAAGAAACGCGCATTCACCGGTTCGTCGTTCAAAGACATCAAAATATCGCCAGCCTTCAAGCCGCCTTTTTCCGCGGGCGAACCGGGCAAAGTCGCTGAGACTAACGCCCCGTCAGTTCGTATCTTCGCCACTTGGCGGAGCTCCGGCCTTTCCGTGGCGTCGTTCTGCCGCTCCCGCTCTCTCAACACGTCCAGTTTCTACCGCTGGCGGAACATCTTCGACGGCCTCGATCGAACTCCCGAGCCCCGGCCGGCCCAGTCCTTCGTGCCCGTCCGCGTGGTGCCCGATACGATCGTCGAGTTGATCTTCCCCACGGGCGTGCAACTCCGCGTGCCGCTCGCGGCCGATGCGGGTCAAGTGGCCCGCTTGGTCCACGCCCTGGGGACCCATTCATGTTGACCATCGGCCCCACCGGCACCATCTACTTGGCCGTCGCCCCGCAGGACGGCCGCAAGGGGATCGACGGACTCTCCGGCGTCGTCCGCGCCGTGCTCGGCCGCGACCCCGCCTCGGGCGACCTCTTCGTCTTCAAGAACCGCCGCGGCGACACGCTCAAAATCTTGGCCTGGATGGGCGACGGCTTCGCCCTCTGCCTCCGCCGACTGGAGAAGGGGACCTTCGCTTTCCCGGGCGCCGACGCCCGAGAGCTCGCCATCACGCCCACCCAGTTGGCCATGATCCTCGGCGGCGTCGAACTCGACCGGACGCGGACCCGGCCCCGATTCCAAAAATCCGCCTGAACTCGCCGGGAAATTCCCGCCGGCTTCGAACTGTTCGGGCCGGTCGCGCGTCTGGATGACATGGGGATGTCAGCGGAACAAGAAGTGGTCCACCTCCGCGAGCAAGTCGCCCAACTGCTCGCCCTCGTCGGCGAACTCCGCGGCACGATCGAGAAGCAACAAACCCACATCGGTAAGCTGGTGAAGCTGGCCTTCGGCCGCCGCAGCGAGCGGATCGAAGGTCCCACCCTCTTCGACGGCGACGCCCCGCCTCCGCCCGAGGCCGTCCTTCCCGCGGCTGACGCCCCGGTGACACCCGAGGAGACGGTGTCGAAGCGAAAGGGGCACGGCCGCAAGAAGAACCCGGCGAACCTGCCCCGGAAGCGGGAAGAGATCGACCTCAGCGACGCCGAGAAGATTTGCCCCTGCTGCACCGGGATCCGCATCCGCATCGGCGAGACGGTCCGCGAACGCCTCGACTACACGCCGTCGGCGATCTTCGTCCGCGAGATCGCCCAGCAGACCTACGCCTGCCGGGCCTGCGAACAGAAGGCCCTCGACCCGCAAATCGCCAAGCCCGACTTCCCCCCGGAAGCGGTGCCGAAGTCGGGCGTCGGGACCGGGCTGCTCGCCCAGATCATCGTGTCGAAATACGTCGATCATCTGCCGCTCTACCGCCAGGAGGCGATCTTCGCCCGGCTCGGCTGGCCGGTGTCCCGCAGCCGCTTGTGCGATCTCCTCGCGGACTGCGCCCTCTTGCTCGACCCGGTCTACCGGGCCATGGTCGCCCGGCTGAAAGCATCGTTCGCGATCCACGCCGACGAGAGCCCGCTGGCGCTTCTGAACCCCAAGCGCACCGCCTACGCTTGGGTCTACCTCGGCGATGCGGCCCATCCCTACACCCTCTTCGACTTCACCCCGGGCCGCGGCGAACAGTACCCCGCCGCGTTCCTGAGCGGCTACTCCGGCTTCGTCCATGCCGACGGCTACACCGGCTACAACCCGGTGCACGGGTCGGGGACGCGGCACCTCGGCTGCTGGGCCCACGTGCGGCGGAAGTTCGTCGAAGCCCGGGAGAACGACCCGGCCCGGGCGAGCGAGGCCCTGGCCTACATCCGCACGCTCTACGCCGTCGAAGAGGAGATCGCCGAGGGGAAACTCGCCGGCGAGGCCGCGGTGTCCCTGCGGCGGACGCGGGCCGGGCCGATCGTGAAGCGGTTCGGCGACTGGCTGGAAAACGAGCATCGGACGGCCTTG
>JAYVTJ010000578.1:0-4361 GCA_043774415.1 Fimbriiglobus sp.
TGGTACACGGTGAAGTTCTCGGTCGAAGTCGATCCGAACGGCAAGTCGGCGCTGCTCCGCGGCAAAGTGTGGGAGCAGGGCAAGCCGGAACCGGCGAAGTGGACCGTCGAGTTCAAGGACGTAAATCCGAACAAAGAGGGCGCAGCCGGGCTGTACGGCTACATCACGAACGCCGGCCCCGCGGCCCCCGGTGGCCCGCCGGTCGCAGCGACCATCCACTACGACAATGTCAGCATCGTGCCGAACGCGAAGGCGCCCGTCGATCCGCGCGGCGTCCCCGGCGATAAGTGATCCCGAAGCTCCGAACTCACACACCCTCCAGGATTTCCCATGAGCATTCGACCCCTGATCGCGATCGGAGCGACGATCCTCACCGCGGTGATCGGCATCGCGCTCGTCGCCAAGAACGTGGCCAATCCGGTGCTGGTCGCCGGCCCGGTGACCCCGTCCACCGAGGCTCCCAAAGTTGAACCGGCACCCGAGCCGAAGCCGGAACCCAAGCTCGAGCCCAAACCGGAACCCAAGCCCGAGCCGAAACCGGAACCCAAGCCGAAACCGGAACCCAAGCCGGAACCGAAGCCGGAGCCCAAACCTGAGCCGAAGCCGGAACCGATGCCCACCGCCCCCGCGGTCAAAACGGATCTCGTCATGTTCGGCGGTACGCCCGGCCGGAACATGGTGAACCTCGTCGATAAGAACATCCCGTCGAAGCCCGCCTCCGGCGATGCCGCATCGCTGAAGTGGAAGGCCGAACTCGGCTCCCTCTCGTACGGCGGGCCGACCATCGCGCAGGGCAAGGTCTTCGTCGGGACGAACAACACCCGACCCCGCAACAAGCGCGACGACGACACGGACAAGGGCATCTTGATGTGCTTCGACGAAGCCACCGGCAACTTCCTCTGGCAGGCCGTTCACGACAAACTTCCCGGCGGCCAAGTCCGCGACTGGCCCGACATCGGCGTCTGCTCGGCCCCGATCGTCGAAGGGGAACGCGTCTATTACGTCAGCAACCGCTGCACGCTCGTCTGCGCCGACATCCACGGCATGGCGAACGGCAAGCAGGGCAAACCGCTGCAGTACTCCGACCCGATGACCAAGAAGCTGAACGTCTACGACACCCCGACCGACGCCGATGTGTTCTGGGAACTCGACATGATCAAGGATCTGAAAGTGTTTCCGCACAACAGCTCCGTCGGCTGCCCCATGATCGTCGGCGACCTCGTGTACGTCGTCACCGCCAACGGTGTGGACGAGAACCACAAGAACATCCCGCAGCCGCAGTCGCCGAGCTTCATCGCCGTGAACAAGAAGACCGGCGAGGTCGCCTGGAAGAGCAGTCTCCCCGGCTTCAACATCATGCACGGCCAGTGGTCGAACCCGGCCTTCTCCGATGCGGGCGGTGCGAAACAAGTGATCTTCCCCGGCGGCGACGGCTGGATCTATTCGTTCACCGCCGACAAGGGCGAACTCCTCTGGAAATTCGACGGCAATCCGAAGGACACCGTCTACGACCTCGGCGGCGCCGGGGCCAAGAGCGACTTCATCGGCACGCCCGTCGTCGCCGACGGCAAGCTCTACTTCGGCACGGGCCAAGACCCCGAGCACTTCACCGGGATCGCGCACTTCTACTGCATCGACATCGCGAAGGCCGTGGCGAACGGCAAGAAGAACAAGGCGCTCGACGTGTCGCCGGAACTCGTCGATAAGGTCGGGAAGGACGACGAGGGCAAGCCGACGGTCACCGGCAAGCCGAACCCCGACTCGGCCGTGGCCTGGCGCTACGGCGGGATCGACGAGCGCAATTTCGTTCCGCGCGGCTTCCGCTTCGGCCGGACGATGAGCACCGCCTGCATCGCCGACGGCATCGTCTACATCAGCGAGATCTCGGGCTACCTCCACTGCCTCGACGCCAAGACCGGCAAGAAGTACTGGCAGTACGACACCAAGGGCGAAATCTGGGGCTCGCCGTTTTACGTGGACGGGAAGATCTACCTCGGCGCCACCGACGAACTCTTCGTCTTCAAGCACGACAAGGCGCCGAAGTCGCTCGACGAAATCGACAACCCCGAGGCGAAGGAGCAGGAGACCTACACCGAGCAGTTGAAGATCAAGCGCAAGGCGGTCGAGAAAGAGATTCTGATCTCGATGGTCAAGTACGATGCGCTGATCCGCAGCACGCCGGTGGTCGCGAATGGCGTCCTCTACGTGATGACCGAGAAGTCGCTGTACGCTTTCAAACCGACGAAGTAGTTGGCCGACGCTCCCTTCCAACGCCTATTGTCTATCGTCCGGCTCCGATGGGGCCGGACGATGGGCATCGGACTGCGGACCGGAAAATTCATCCTCCCTCGAATCGGGTTCTACCGTGATCGACACCCCCGGCAAACCGACCCCCGTGACGGGGGCCACCCTCGACGAGAAGATCGCGAATGCGCGGACGCAGCTCGACGCCCAGGTGCGCGACGTCGTGAAGTGGCACTTCAGTCCGGACACCGGCACCCCCTTTTGGCTCGACAAGGCGAAGGGCTTCGGCGATAAGCCCGTCTACGTCTTCGAGACCGGCGGCACCACCGGCCTGCCGAAGAGCCGGATCGTCCTCGACGACTTCAAGATCGACTATGAGATGATGTCGGACACGCTGCCGGACAAGTCGTTTCCGCGCGGCAGCAACTGGCTCATGCTCGGGCCGTCCGGCCCGCGTCGCCTGCGGCTCGCCATCGAACACCTCGCCCAGTACCGCGGCGGCATCTGCTTCGCCATCGACCTCGACCCGCGCTACGTCGTGAAGTGCCTGAAGGCGCGCAAGATCGCCGAAGCGCAGGCCTACAAGGACCACTGCATCGATCAGGCGATCACGGTGCTCGCCGGCGGGCACGACATCAAGTGCATGTTCACGACTCCGAAGCTCCTCGCGGCCCTCGACGAGGCGCTCCGCAACGGCAAGCTCGAAGACAAGTACCGCGAACTGGGCAAGTCGGTTCCGAGCGGCGGACTGCGGTCGATCAAGAGCGCCGGCCTCACCGGCATCTTCAGCGGCGGCACCGAGTTCACCCCGCAATTCACGCGGGAAGCCTACGAGGAGATGCTCGACGGCGGCGATGTCTACATGACGCCGACCTATGGCAACACCCTCATGGGGCTCGCGTGCAGCAAGCCGATTGGCCCCGAAGACGGCTTCAAAATCTCCTATTACGCTCCACAGCCGCGGGCCGTGATCGAGGTCGTCAACCCGAAGGACTTCTCGGAAGTGGTGCCCTACGGTGGGACGGGCCGCGTCCTGCTCAGCACGTTCACGAAGGAGTTCTTTGTGCCGCGCTTCCCGGAGCGCGACGAAGGCGAACGGGAGAAGCCTTTCGACAAGTACCCGTGGGACGGCGTCAGCGGCGTGCGGCCGTTTGCGGAACTCGCCGGCGGCACCGTCGTCGGCGTGTATTGAGGGAGCCGCTATGCCGTCGCCCTTTCCGGGAATGGACCCTTACTTGGAAAGCCCCGCATTCTGGCGGGGCTTCCACTCTCGTTTCTTGGTGGCGATATCTGACGTGCTGATGGAAGAGTTGCCGGCTGGGTACTACGCGGAGATCGAGCAGCACTTCTGGCTCGAAGGGGATGATCCCGACGAACGGATTTCATTCGCTCACCCCGATGCCTATGTCGCGGGCGGCGGGATTCGCGGAACCGCGTCGGTGATGCTCGCCTCGACGGCGCCAACTTCGGAAGTGACTTTCGCCAAACCCTCCAAAAAGAAAATGGCCAAGTTACTATCGATCACGGATGCCGCGAAGAATCGGGTGATCACGGTCATCGAACTCTTGAGCCCGGCGAACAAAACTCCGGGGCCGGGTCGCGACAGCTACCTCGCCAAGCGCAACGAGTACATCCTCAGCGGCACGCACTTGGTCGAAATCGACCTCCTTCGCGATGGCGACAGACTGCCACTGGGTCGCCCGAAGTTGCCTCAGGCCGATTACTACGCACTGGTCAGCCGTGCCGAGCAATATCCGCGGGTTGCGGTGTGGGCTTTCACCGTCCGCGATCCGCTGCCGGTCCTCCCGATCCCGCTGAAGATCGAGGACGGTGAAGTGCCGCTGTCCCTCAAGGCCTGCTTGGACACCGTGTATCAGCGCACCGGTTACAAAAGCCGCATCGACTATGCTTCGCCGCCCGATTCGCCGCTTCGTACACCGGATGCGATTTGGGCCGTCGAGCTGTTCAAGACGACCTCCTGACGCAGGATTTATCCCCCGATGATCCAGATCCCCGCCCTCCGCTTCGGCAAGCCGTACACGAGCTTGGACAAGGCCACGCTGATCCACCACGCCACCGGCGAACCGGTCGCGGAGGTCAGCCAGGTCACCGGCAGT
>JAYVTJ010000579.1:0-2935 GCA_043774415.1 Fimbriiglobus sp.
CTGGATTCAGTGGATCACCCGTATTCGTTGATATACCACCCGACAGTTTCCGGCAGTTTGGAGATGGCGAATGGGGCAATGCTGGCGATAGACAACATGGCTACAGGTTCAAACACCTGAAACTACTGGGAATCAATTGCGGGCATTTCCCTGCGAAGCGGGACATGGTTGTCGATCAAAATGACAACCCTATGGGGACTGGCAATCATGATAGATGGTGGGTTGCCAGTAACTCGGGAATGATGGTCGTCGTTCCCGCTTGGCGATTGCTAGATGTAATCAATTCGCCACGATTTAAAGAACAGCGTCGGATAGCGGACGCCAACGAGCCTCAAGACGAAACCGTCTGCGATTGATCAACGGACGATTCCTTTGGTGATGCCTCCGGCGTCTCGACTCCCTTCACCGGCGGCAGTCCCGTCAGCCTCTGCACGAACAGGAACGCGGTCACGTTCGGATCGGGAAGCCGGGGCGTGCGGGGAGTCTTCGGCTTTTTCGTTGGCTTGCTCATGCGAGCACGATACCATCGTCACCGAGCGAACACAACCGGCGAATTGCAGTCCACGTTCCATCCGCCGTCAGACTGTCGGCGTCAACACACTAGCGGGCCAGTACCCGTTTTCGGCACTCGGAGAGTTCGCCATGCATCACACGACAATACGGGAGGCGAAGCGCAAACGGCCATTCGCACCGTTCCGCATCGTGCTGACGAATGGGAGAGGTTACGACATCCACAGTCCCGAATGCATCCTCGTGACCGGTACCACAACTGTCATCGCAGTCCCCGGCGAATCGGTCGATTGCGATCAAGCGCATTTGCTCGACAACGGGGAAATCGACGAATTGATCCCTCTCCCGGACGGGGAATGACTGCCGCGTTGTGGGCATAGCTCTCGGTTCCGACGGCCGGCAGCGCCGTATAATTCCTCGGAGGGCTCACGCCCACCGCTCGGATAAGACTTCACCTGCCGAGAGTTTCATGGCCAAGAAGCGCGACTACTACGATGTCCTCGGGGTGGAGAAATCCTCCGGCGACGACGACATCAAAAAGGCGTACCGCAAGCTCGCGCTGCAGTACCACCCCGACCGCAACGCCGGCGACGAAGCCGCCTCCCACAAGTTCAAAGAAGCTACCGAAGCCTACGAGGTCCTCGGCGACCGCGAGAAACGCTCCCTCTACGACCGCGGCGGTCACGCCGCCGTGGACGGCGCCCGCCAAGGCGGAGGAGCGCAGACCGTCGATCTCGGCGATCTTCTCGGCGGTCTCTTCGGCGGCATGTTCGAAGGGGGCGGCGGTCGGCGCAAGGCGGGACCGCAGCCGGGTCGCGATGTGCAGATCGTCATCGATCTCGAACTCGTCGAAGCGGCGCGCGGGATCAAAAAGACCGTCACCATCCAGCGCGAGGACCACTGCGAGAAGTGCCACGGCACCGGCGCCAAACCGGGCACGAAGCCGACGAACTGCCAGCGCTGCGGCGGGCAGGGCGTCGTCATCCAGCAGCAGATGTTCATGCGGGTCCAGACGGCGTGCCGGGCCTGCAACGGCCAGGGTGTCATCGTGAGCGACCCCTGCACGCAGTGCCGGGGCAACGGCAAGACCGTCGGCAAGCACACCCTCGAAATCGAGATCCCACCCGGCGTCGATACGGGCGACCGCATCCGCTATCAGGGGCAGGGCGATGCCGGCGATGCCGGGGCGCCGCGCGGCGACCTCGAGTTCGCGCTGCGTATCCGCGATCACAAGTTCTTCGAGCGCGACGGCACGAGCCTCATCTGCCAGTGGCCGATCACGTTCGCCCAGGCCGCACTCGGCGGGCCGCTCGAAATCCGCACGCTCGTCGGCGAGAAGGTGAAGCACGACCTGCCGCGCGGCTCGCAGACCGGCGACGTGATCCGCATCGCGGGCCACGGCATGCCCGGCCGGCGCGGCGCCCGCCGCGGCGATCTCATGGTGCAGATCGTCGTCGATACGCCGCAGCGCCTCTCGCCCGAGCAGGAGCGGCTCTTCCGCGAACTCGCCGAACTCGACAAGATCGACGTGGGGCCGCCGCCGAAGAAGAGCATCTTCAGCAAGTTGAAGGATCTGTTCGTGCACGAAGACCCGATCATTCTCGAACCGGACGGCGATAAGAAATGAACCCCGCAGAGATCCCCGACGAGCCGACTCCGACCGTCAACCCCGTGCTGCTGCAGGCGAAGGTCGATCAGCTCGACCGGCAGGTGAACGACTACAAGCTGCTCCTCGCCGAGATGACGACCTCGGGCCGGCGGCTGCGCGAAGACGCCGACAAGCAGAAGAAGTACGCGGCCGAACCGGTGGCGCGCGACCTGCTCGCGGTGATCGACAACCTCGAGCGGGCCGCGGCGGGCGCTACCCAAGCCGGGGAATCCGGCGCGCTGAGCGTCGGGGTGACGGCGGTCATCGCGATGTTCTTGGACGTGCTGAAGCGCCACGGCGTGCGCCGCATCGAGACGGCGCCGGGCAGCGCGTTCGACCCGAACCTGCACATGGCGGTGATGGAGCAGCCGACGAACGATGCGCCGGCGGGGAGCGTGTACCGGGTGCTCGAACAGGGGTATCTGCTGCACGATCGGGTGCTGCGCCCCGCAACGGTGATCGTCGCGAGCGCGCCGTCGGCGGGCGGGTGATCTGTCCCAGGGCTTCCGCCCTGGGCTGTGAAAGTCGGCCCCGTCGGGGCGAAGAAAATCTCACTCGTCGTCGAGGACGCGGACCGTCGTGACCGACTGTGCCACCTTGTGATCGGCGAAGGTCCAGACCACTTTCTTCTCCTTGGTCACCTCGAACGCGTGGACGCCCTTCCCTTCTTGGCCGCGAAGAAAGTTGCCCACCACGTAGTTCCCGTTCTTCAGCACCTGAATACTGGAGATCCACGTCAGGTTCAATTCCGGCGCATCCTTGGGGCCGAACTCCCAC
>JAYVTJ010000580.1:0-2576 GCA_043774415.1 Fimbriiglobus sp.
CCCAGGGCTTCCGCCCTGGGCTATAAACGTCGGCCCCGTTGGGGCGAAGAAATGACTGCTGCTACTTCACCAACTCCGACCCCAACCGCTGGAGCTCCTTCCGAAACTCTGTCGCATCCCCGTTCGGAATCCCCGTCCGCTGGATCATCAGGATGTAGAAGACCCCCTTCTTCGGGTCGATCCAGCCCTGGGTGCCGAAGGCGCCGCCGTGGCCGTAGCTGCCGGCGCTCAGCGCTTCGGTCGCACCCTTCGACTCGGCGACCACCTGCCAACCGAGGCCCCAGCTCATGCCGTCTACGAAGCCGGTCTTGATCTTCCCGGTCTGCGTCGTCGTCATCTGCTTCAAACTCTTCTCGCTCAGGAGTTGCTTGTCACCGACCTTGCCGCCGTTCAGCATGAACTGATACAGCTTCGCCTGATCTCCGGCCGAGGAATAAAGTCCGCCGGCCGGAACGGGGTGCTTCGGATTCTCTTTCACGTCGAGCAGGCTGTTCGGCACCGGCACGAGCTTGCCGTCCTTGATTCCGTAGGTGAGGGCGACGGTCTTCGCTTGCTCCGCGGTCGGGTAGAAGGTCGAATCCTTCATGCCGAGCGGATCGAAGATGCGCGTCTGGAGGAACTTCTCGAAGCTCATTGCGCTCGCCACTTCGACGATGCGGCCGAGGGTGTCGATGCCGGGGTTGTTGTAGCTCCACTCTTCGCCCGGCTCGCGCACCAGCGGCACCTGCGACACGGCGATGGTCGCTTCGGCGAGCGTGTAGTTCCGCTTCGTGTAGAGGTCTGCGATGCCCGCGGGGTACTGGCCCATCCCCGAGGTGTGCGTCAGCAGGTCGCGCAGCGTGATGGGCCGCTTCGGTTGCTTCAGCGTCATCGATTCCTTGTCTTTCGCCGCGACCAGCATCTGCCCTTTGAACTCCGGCAGGTGCTTCTCGACCGCGTCCTCGACGCTCAGTTTGCCCTCGTCGGCAAGCATCATGATGGCGATGGCCGTGATCGGCTTCGTCATCGACGCGATGCGGAAGAGGGTGGACTTCTGCATTTGGACATGGTCGGCAAAGTTCGCCATGCCGGTGGCGCCTTCGTAGAGGATCTTGTCTTTGGTCCCGACGAGGACCACCGCGCCTGCGAGTTCGCCGTCGTGGCCGAACTTCACGAAGCGATCGCGGATAGGGTCGGCGTCCGCCGCCGCCGCGAACGCGGGGATGAGCAGGAGAGCGAGGCAGGCGATGCGGAACATGGGAGGCCTCTTGTTAGCCGGACGCGCAAGCGACGGTTGCGCAACCGCGGAGATAGACCTTGATTCACTGGCTTTCGATAATGTACTCGATTACTTCGGCCAACGAAGAATCGTCGTCGATGTACTCGTCCCAGCCCCGGTCCGTCCACCAATTCTCTCGGGCAGTAGCACCGGGATCGGCCGCAATCATGTGCTGCTCCAATTTTCGAGTACACCACGCTTTGAACTGATCGCGCGGAAGCCCGATGGGCCGATTCGGCGCCGTGACCGCCACATGGACGTGATTCGTCCGACAGTTCACCGCATGCAGTGTCCAGCCTCGAATCGCACAATGCTCGGCCACTGTCCGCTCCACGATTTGTCGCTGCTCGGGATCGAGGACGATGCAGTCTTCGCGGAGAAGAATCGCCGACACGCACTTCCGCATCCGGTCGGCAGCACGCGGACCTTCGCCCCGTTTGTACCACCCGCGTTCATCGCCGGGCAACCACGTTCCGTACGTCGTCCATGTTGAGAAGATGGCGATCGCCATGGGGAAGTCCCGAATGGTCGTGCGCAGCTGTCCGTCGCTTGCGCGTCCGGCTAACAAAACAACCGTCGCAAACAAAACGTGAATCCGCGCGGTGCGCGTCCGTCGCTTGCGCGTCCGGCTAACTGAGCAACCCCTGCACGACATGTCCGTGCACATCGGTCAAGCGCCGGTCGATGCCGTTGTGCCGCACCGTCAGTTTCGTGTGGTCGATCCCCAGCAGATGCAGGATCGTGGCGTGGATGTCGTAGACCTCCGTCGGCTTCTTGCGATCCGCCGGCTTGTAGCCGAAGTCGTCGCTCGCGCCGACCGTGACCCCGCCTTTGATCCCGCCGCCGCAGAGCCAGTTCGTGAAGCAGTACGGATTGTGATCGCGCCCCTTGCCCCCCTGCGAACTCGGCATCCGTCCGAATTCGGTCGTCCAGAGCACGATGGTGTCTTCGAGTAATCCCGTGCGTTTCAGATCTTGGATCAGCGCCGACGCCCCTTTGGCCATGCCGAACGCGAGCGGACCGTGGTCGCGCTTCACGTCTTCGTGACTGTCCCAATTGCGGCGGGGGAAGCCGTTGTCGTTGCCGCTCCAGATTTGCACGAAGCGCACGCCGCGTTCGAGCAGCCGGCGAGCCGTGAGGCACTTCCGGCTGAACGCATCGGTCTCTTCGAGCGGGTTGATCTCCTTGTCGAAGCTGCCCTTGCCGTGGTCGAGGCCGTAGAGCTTCAGCGTCTCCTTGGTCTCCTTCGAGAGGTCGAGCGCTTCCGGGGCCGCGAGCTGCATCTTCGCCGCGAGTTCGTAACTGCGGATGCGCGCTT
>JAYVTJ010000581.1:0-2228 GCA_043774415.1 Fimbriiglobus sp.
CCCAGGGCTTCCGCCCTGGGCTAGGTACGTCGGCCCCGTTGGGGCGAAGAATCGAACGATGGCATGGCATTCTTGGCAGTCAGTAACATCGCCGAATCACTTCAACACCCGCAGCGTCACGCCCGACGGCATCGCCTCCGAGTGGTAGACCTTGTGGGTCGCTTTCTTGAAGTCCGATTCCTTCGCCGAGTAGATGTCGCAGAAGGTCTGGGGGTTCCGGTCGATGAACGGGAACCAACTGCTCTGCACCTGCACCATGATGCGGTGGCCGGTGCGGAACGAGTGCGACACGGCCGGCATCGCGAACTTGATGACCGCGACCTTGCCCGGCTCGAACGCCTCCGGCTTCTCCAGGCTGTTGCGGAACTTGCCGCGGAACGGTTCGCCCCGGATGAGCTGCTGGTAGCCGCCCATCCGCAACGGCTTGGAGTTCACCTCCACATCCGGATAATCGTCGGGATAAACGTCGATGAGCTTAACGACGAAGTCGGCATCGGTCCCGGTCGTGCTCACGTGCAGCTCGACTTCGATCGGCCCGCTCACGTTCGTATCGTCCGTCAGGATTTCCGTCTTGTAGACCAAGACATCGGGCCGGCGCGCGGCGAACCGCTGATCGGCGACCATGTACTTGCTGTCGTAGCGTCCGCCTTCGTGCCCTTCGATGTACGGAACCGGTTTGGCCGGGTCGGCGAGGTATTCCTCGTGCCCCTCCTTCGCGGCCGCGAAGCTCAAAGTCTCATCCGCGCCGAAATGCAGCTTCACTTTCTCGGCTTCCTTCGGTGGCCAAGTGTCGAACCGGCGCCAGCGGTTCGTCCCCGTCTCGAACACCAGCGCGGCCTTGGGTAGGTTCGGCGCCTTGGCGTCCTTCAAGTGGTGCTCGAAGAACGGGAGTTCGACTTCCTTGCGATAGTACTCGCCCGTCTTCGCGCCGAACTTCACGGCGCCCACTGAGTCGCCATCGCCGGTCCAGCCGCCGTGGGTCCACGGGCCCATGACGAGCACATTCTGCGGGCAATCGGGGCTGGTCTTGGCCACGCGATCGTAGCAGTAGAGCGTGCCGGCCAAATCCTCGGCATCGTACCAGCCGCCGACCGTGAGCACCGCCGGCTTGATCTTGCTGATGTGCGGCCGCAGATTCCGACTGCTGCAGTAGTCGTCGTAATTGCCGTGCTTCTTCACCCGGTCCCAAGTCGGCGAGACGCCCTTGAAGAAATCGGGTTCGGCCTTGGCGAGGGGACCCATTTCGAGGAAGAACTTGTAGTAGTCGGGCGTGCCGAAGTCGTAGTCGACGCCGCCGTTCTTCTTGTAGATCTTGGGGGACATTTTGTTGAACACCTGCTCGAAGGCGAAGTTGTTCAGGATGAGCAAAGCCCCGTTGTGGCGCCAGTCGTCGCCGTCGTACATGTCGATGACCGGGGCCTGCGGGCTGACCGCCTTGAGCGCCGGGTGGGCGTCGATCATCCCGCACGCGGCGTAGAAACCGGGATACGAAATGCCGTGCAGGCCGACTCGGCCGTTGTGCCCCGGCACCTTCTTGAGCAGCCAGTCGATGCTGTCGAAGGCGTCGGTGCTCTCGTCGATGTCGGCTTTCTTCTTCGCAGGGTTGTGCGGTCGCATGTCGATGAACGACCCCTCCGATTTCATCCGCCCGCGCACGTCCTGATTCACGAGGATGTAACCCGCCCTCAAGTAGGGGGCCATCGACGCGATGTGATCGGTGTAGTTATCGACACCGTACGGCCCGACTCCGTAGGGCGTGCGGTGCATCAGCATCGGATAGGTTTTCTGTGCGTCTTTCGGAGCGTAGACGACGGTGAAGAGCTTGACCCCATCGCGCATCGGGATCTCGTACTCGTACTTCGTGTAATTCGCGAGGACGTACTCCTTCGAGGCTTTCGGGTCTTCGGCCTGCGCGGAGAGCGGAGCGCAGAGGGCGATCAGGAACAAGAGCGCAATGAATCTGAGCATGGGGCGCCTCGGGTGCGGGTGAAGGGGAAACTCTACTCCGCACCGCCGGCGAATGGAAGCGCATGCGGAGTGAAAGAGTGCAGCCCGTAGGGCGGGTCGAGTCTGCGAGCCCCACCGAGCCACGTTCTGGAAACGGTGGGGCTCGCAGACTCGACCCAACCTACGAAGGCAACCTCGAATCCGAAGCGCATCACCTCGCTACAATTACCCCTTCAACCGATTGCACCCGGCAAGGATTGCGTCCATGGATCTCGCCCGCG
>JAYVTJ010000582.1:0-1835 GCA_043774415.1 Fimbriiglobus sp.
GTAGAGCCGCCGGGCGGCGGAGTCGTCGAGGGTGCGCTCGAACCACTGCGTCGCGTGGGTCTGCGCCGCCATCGCCGGAAGGCCCATGAGGAACCGCGAAATCGAGCAGAGCCGCTCGGCCCGCATCGGATTCCGCTTGTACGCCATCGCCGAGGAGCCGATCTGCTTGTCCTCGAACGGTTCGTCGATCTCCTGACGGTGCGCCAGCAGCCGGAGGTCGCTGCCCCACTTGTGGCAAGTCTGCGCGATGCCCGAGAGGGCATCGACGATCTGCGAATCGATCTTCCGGCTGTAAGTCTGCCCCGTCACGGGGAACCTGATCGCGAAGCCCATCTTCGCCGCGACGAGTTCGTCGAGTGCCCGCACCTTCACGTGGTCGCCGTTGAAGAGGGCCAAGAAGCTCGCCTGCGTGCCGGTGGTTCCCTTCGCCCCACGGAACGGTAGTTCATCCCGACGGCGTTCGAGTTCCTTCAGGTCGATGACGAAATCGTAGCACCAGAGTGCGGCCCGCTTGCCGACGGTCGTGAGCTGCGCCGGCTGGAAGTGCGTGAAGCCGAGGGTCGGTTCGTCCTTCCACGCCACCGCGAAGCGGGCGAGAGAATCGATGACGTTCGCGAGTTGCCCGCAGAGTTCGTCGAGCGATTCGCGCATCAGGATCAGGTCGGCATTGTCGGTGACATAACACGACGTGGCGCCGAGGTGGACGATCTCCTTGCAGTTCGGCGCGACTTCGCCGAGGGTATGGACGTGGGCCATCACATCGTGGCGGAGCTGGTTCTCCCAGAAGGCGGCGCGGTCGAAGTCGATGTCGTCGAGATGGGCCTCCAACTCCGCGAGCTGCGCGGCCGTGATGCGCGGCGTCTTGCCATCGGCACTCAGTAGGCCGAGTTCGCACTCGGCTTCCGCGAGGGCGAGCCAGAGGCGGCGCCAAGTGCGGAACTTCCGCTGCGGTCCCCAGCGTTCGCTCATGGAAGCGCCGGCATAGCGGGCGATGAGCGGGTTGTCGTAGTTCAGGTGGGCGTCGGCGGTCATGGGGGAGAACTTGAGGGAATATCGGTTGGTCGCGCGGCGGATTCCGCGGCTCGGATGGGCATTCCGCGACGGCGTCGCAGAGCGACTTTCGGCCCTGTCGTTTTACGGTTTTCGCGCCGGTGCGGCCGGACGCGCGGGCTTTCGCGGTCGATAGGACTGATGGAGAACGATCAGGATAGGACGTCGCCCGGCGGCCGCGCCGGATTCCCCGAAGGAGTCATACATGTCTCGATGGATGCCGAAATTCCTCGCCGCGGTCGGCGCCCTCGGGCTGATGATCGGGGCGACCGCTCCGGTGCAAGCCGCCGGGAACGAGCCGCCGCTGCCGAAGATGTACTACTACCCGTACAGCTACTTCCCGCACAACTACTGGCCGTCGCAGTCGCCGCAGTACCCGGAGCCGAAGGGTCACCCGTACGTGAAGCCGCCGGCCTACATGGCCTACCCGGCGTTCAAGGAGCCGGGCTGGCGCTACGAACTCTGGGAGCCGATGCGCTACTACCGCGGCAACCACTTCTGGCTGGATCAGTTCTAATTCGGGATGGGATGAAACAGAGCCGGACGCGGGAATGCGTCCGGCTTTGCTCCGTTTGCCGGAGGATGGGAACCGCCGTCGCCTATTTCTTGAACTCGACACGCTTGCCAGTGAAGGTCCTATCTTTATGAGAGCGAATGAAGGTCATACCGTCTTCCGAGACCTTCATGATGCTGCCGAGCGTTGCCTTTCCCTTTTCAGATGTTGGCGAGTTCAGGTGGACGATGTCCCCCTTGAGGAACATCCAAGTGTCCTTCCAGCTTCCCAC
>JAYVTJ010000583.1:0-1706 GCA_043774415.1 Fimbriiglobus sp.
CGCTAACTCGGATATACGCTAGCCGAAGTCGGCGACCTCACAGTCCGCGACAACCGTGTCTTCCTCAAAGTGCTCGGTGGCTTGCAGCCGGTCGATGTCATCTTCCGCCGGCTCGACGACGACTTCTGCGACCCGCTCGAACTCCGCCCCGATTCGTTCCTCGGAGTACCCGGTCTCGTCCACGCCGTGCGTTCGGGCAACGTCGCCGTCGCCAATGCTCTCGGCGCCGGCCTGCTCGAAACCCCCGCGCTGATGGCCTATCTGCCGCAGTTGTGCCGGGTGCTTCTCGGCGAAGATTTAAAGCTCCCGTCGGCACGGACGTGGTGGTGCGGCGACCCCGCCGGATTCGAGTATGTGAAGAACCACCTCGACGACGTCGCTCTGAAAGCGGCTTTCCCTGCCGCGGGCATCGAGACGCAAATCCTCGACGAATGCGGAGCCGAGCAGCGGCGCGAATTGATCGCGAGGCTGCATCGAAATCCGTCCGCGTTCGTCGGTCAGGAGCGCCTTTCGCTTTCGAGTGTGCCCGTGCTCGGCCCGACGCAGCCGGCGTTCCGCAAGATGGTGCTGCGGGCCTACCTCGCGGCCGACCGGGACACCTTCGCGATGATGCCCGGGGGATTGACGCGCGTCGGCAACACACCCGAGTCGCTGGCGATTTCGATGCAGCGCGGCGGTGGCAGCAAGGATACGTGGGTGCTCTCCGCCGGCCCCGTGAGCAGTTTCAGCCGGTTGCCACCCAGTGACCAGCCGCTGTCACTGACGCGCGCGGGCGGCGATCTGCCGAGCCGCGCGGCCGACAATCTCTACTGGCTCGGGCGCTACGCCGAGCGCGCCGAGAGCACCAGCCGACTGCTCCGCTGCATCATCGCCCGGCTCGAAGAGCGGCCCGAAGGGAGCGACTTCGGAGACCTCGAGCTGCTGCTGCAAACGCTGCGGCTCGCGGCGACGCTCCCGGCGCACCGCAGCGTCGAACCGGTGCCCGTTTCGCCGATCGTGCCGCTCGATCGCGAGGCCTTCGAACTCGTCTTCCGAAAGAATCGCCCCGGCAGTCTCGCCTCGGTCGTGCTCGAATGGCACCGCGTCGCGGGGACCGTGCGGGATCGCATCTCCCTCGACATGTGGCGCGTCGTGAGCGGCGCGCGGCGCACGACGCAGGCGTGGGCCGCCGATCGGATCCCGACGCCCGGCGACGCGCTCGACGTGCTCGACCGCACTATCATCAACCTCGCGGCCTTCGGCGGACTGGCATCCGAGAGCATGACGCGCGGCGAAGGCTGGCGCTTCCTCGACCTCGGCCGCAAGCTCGAACGGGCCGTCTTCCTGCTGACGCTGATCCGGGTGACGCTCGGGAAAGTTTCGGTGAACGAGGCCCAAGTGCTCGATTCGATCCTCGAAGTCGCCGACGTGCGGATGACCTACCGCCGGCGCTACCTCGCGAACCTTCGCACCGAAGCGGTGCTCGATCTGGTACTCTTCGACGAATCGAACCCGCGCTCTTTGGCCGCCCAGCTCGTGGCGCTGAAGGAGAACGTCGAGCATCTCCCCCGCAAGGGCGGCCTCGCCGGGCGCAGTCCCGAGGAGCGGCTCGCGCTCGCCGCCGTCACCGCCGTGCAACTGGCCGAGGTTTCGGCGCTCAGCCGGGTCGCGCAGGGGTACCGGCCCGCGCTGCAAGCCCTGCTCGATCAGATCGTGAAGATCCTGCC
>JAYVTJ010000584.1:0-4076 GCA_043774415.1 Fimbriiglobus sp.
CGTGAGCAGGCCGAAGACGCTGTCACTGATGTAGGTGCCGAACTCGCGCGGGTCGGTCTCGAACGGATCGAGATCCTGCATCTCGATCCGCGACTTCAGGGAGTGCAGCCAGATCTGGTAATCCAGTTTCCCGGCCGGCGTCAGCGAGGCCACTTCAAACTTGTCGAGTGTCGCTTTCCACTTCGCGGTGGTGGCGCGGTCCTTCTCCCGCGCCGCGGCCGAGAGGTCGTCGAGCCGGTCGTCGTGATCGTGGTTCCCCTGACTGCTCGCGAACGCCGGGTGGCGCTGGAACTCTTCCTTGAGGTAAGTGTCGAAGAGTTTGGCGAGCGCGGCATCATCCGCGTACGCCGGGGTGAGCAGCGCCATGAGGGTGACCAGTGCGGCGAGGGTACGGATCATAAGTCTTCCCAGAGTGGAAGGAAGTATTGGGAACGGGATCGTCGCAAATGGCCGAACGCTACTCACCCGATCTCGACCACTTCGATCTGCTTGTTCGTGTAGATGCACACCTCCCCGGCGATCTCCAGGCTCGCCCTCACGATCTCGGCCGGCGTCATCGGCGTGTGCTTCATCAAGGCGCGGGCTGCGCTCAGGGCGTACGGCCCGCCGCTGCCGATGGCGAGCACGCCGTCGGTCGGCTGGATCACGTCGCCGGTGCCGCTGAGGAGCAGCAAATGCTCGCGGTCCATCACGATCAGCATGGCTTCGAGCCGGCGGAGCATCCGGTCGGTGCGCCAGTCTTTCGCGAGTTCGGCGGCGGCGCGGGGGACGGAACCCGAGTGATCGCGCAGTTTGGCCTCGAAGCGCTCGAGCAGCGCGAAAGCGTCGGCGGCAGCCCCGGCGAACCCGGTTACGACCTTGCCGTCGTAGAGGGTACGGATCTTCTTCGCATCGTTCTTCATGACGATGTTGCCGAGGGTCACTTGGCCGTCGCCGCCGATGGCGCCGCCGGCGGGGGTGCGGACGGCGAGAATGGTCGTCGAGCGGATGCGCACCATGGAAATCCTCACGTCGGCCCGGCGAATGGCTCTGCGGTACCGGGATTGCTAAGGTACGGAACCGATTTCGGGCAATCGCGTGGAACCGCAGGATACAATGATACCATGACCGCTATCGCGAACCGATCCGACACCACCCCGCCTACCGGAGGAGCATTCGAGATGCGTACGATCCTGCGTTTTTCGGGACTGGCCCTGCTGGTCGCGGGGCTGCTGGCCCCGCCCGCACTCGCCGGCAAAGCGAGCGAGGCGGCGAAGGCCCAAACCGGGTCGATGAAGGTCGATGACAAAGCCGGCGCGTTCACGCCCGAAGGGATTTCCGCGGCGGAAGGCAAGTTCGACGGCGTGACCTTCAAAGCCCGGACGCACTTCACGGTCGCCACGCGGAATGCAGTGCCGGAGTCGAAGAAAGCCGACTTCGAAGCGACCAAAGGCGATATGACCAAGCTGAACTCGCTGTTCAGTACTTGGGCGCATGATCTCGCCAAGGACCGCGGCGAAGTCGGCGTATTCGTACTCGTCTACTCGCGCGGCGACAAGCTCTTCGTGAAGGCCATCGCAGACAAGGCGAGCGATGTGCATCGCCATTTGACCGACAAGGACCTGAGCGATTTGGAAAAGAAGCTCCTCGCATCGTTCAAGGCCGCGAAGGAGCAGACCGGCGACGAAGCGAAGAAGACGCATGACGGCGGCCTGATGAGCGCGACCGCGTTCGTCATCGAGCAACTCGAAGACACGAGCCTGCCCGCCGGCAAAGTGACGTCGAGCGAGCAGAAGCATGAAAGCACCGGCGGTATGAGCATCCTCGGTTGGGTCTGCATCGCCGGGGCCGTGATCTTGGCCATCTGGCTCGTCGTCGCACTCATCCGCATGATGACAGGCGGCGTGAACGGCTACGGCGGTGGCGGAGGTGGAGGTGGAGGCTACGGCGGTGGTGGCGGCGGCGGCATGGGCTTCATGGGTGGCCTCATGGGCGGCATGTTCGGCGCGATGGCCGGGATGTACCTCTACGACCAGTTCACCGGCGGCCACCACTACAACGATCACTACGGCAGCGGCAACGACGGCTACGACAACTCCGGCGGCGGCAACGATTCTCAGGATGTCGGCGAAGGCAACTTCGACGGCGGGTCGGAAGGCCAAGGGGCCGGGGACTGGGGCGACTCCGGCGGCGGTGCCGATACCGGTGGCGGCGGCGACTGGGGCGGCGGAGACACCGGCGGAGGTGGCGACTGGGGCGGCGGTGGTGGCGACATGGGCGGTGGCGGCGGAGACTGGTAAAAAAGTACGGAATTCGGAGTGCGGAATGCGGAGTCTCGAAGAAATTCGGAGTGCGGAATGCGGAGTTCGGAATGTCTGATTCTCTGAATACTCCGCACTCCGCACTCCGCACTCCGCACTCTCCAAATGAATCGCTCCGCATCGGAACACGAGGTAGCCCGCTCGCCCTGTGGCAGGCGCGCTACCTCGATTCGCTATTGGCCCCCTTCACCGATCCGCGACCGCGCGAACTCGTTCTCATCGAAACCAGCGGCGACCGGGATCAGGCTTCGGCACTTTCTGCGATGGGCGGCTTCGGCGTCTTCACGAAGGCCATTCAAAACGCGCTGCTCGACGGTCGGGCCGATATCGCCGTGCACAGTTTGAAGGATCTGCCGACGCTCATCACCGACGGCGTTCACCTCGTGGCGACGCCCCGTCGCGGGCCGACCGGCGACGCTTTCGTTTCGACGAAGCACGCCAAGTTCGAAGACCTTCCGCACGGAGCGATCGTCGGCACCAGCAGTCTGCGGCGCCGGGCGATGCTCGCGAACCGCCGGCCCGATCTAAAGCTCGTCGATCTCCGCGGCAACGTCGATACGCGGCTGCGGAAATTGGACGAACAGAATTTGGATGCCATCGTCCTCGCCGAGGCGGGCTTGGTCCGCTTGGGATTGGCCGACCGAATCACGCACCGGCTCGATCCCGAATGGATGCTCCCGGCCGTGGGCCAAGGGGCTATCGGGTTGGAATGTCGGACCGATGACGGCGATTCGCGGTACCTCGCCGAAGGGGTGAACGACCCCGACACGTGGGCGCGCATCACGGCGGAGCGGGCGATGCTCGCGGCCCTCGGCGGCGGCTGCTTGGTTCCCATCGGCGCGACCTCGACGGCCGACGACGGCGTGCTGATCTTGCGCGGGATGGTGCTGACGCCCGATGGCCAGCGGTGCATCAGCGCGACTCACCGTGGCCTCGCTTCGGCTCCGCTCGCGCTGGGGCAGGAACTCGCGGCGATGCTGTTGGACGAAGGCGCGGCCGAGCTGCTGGGGGAACTGCCGCGATGACCTTTCCCGAACGCGTCGTCGAATACTTTCGGGGCTTCCAGGATCGACTCGCGGCTGCGGTCTCGGCCGCCGATGGCGGGACGGCGTTCCGCGAAGATTCGTGGGTCCGCGTCGAAGGGGGCGGCGGGCGCTCGCGCGTCATCGAAAACGGAAACGTCTTCGAGAAGGCCGGGGTGAACTTCTCCGAAGTCTTCGGTGAACTCAGTCCCGAGTTCGCCAAGCAGCTCCCCGGCGATGGTCCGACCTTCCACGCCACCGGCGTGAGCTGGGTGCTCCATCCGCGCAACCCGCATGTGCCCACCGTCCACGGCAACTTCCGATTCCTCGTCCACGGCTCGAAGAGCTGGTTCGGCGGCGGGGCCGACCTCACGCCCTACTACCCCGTCCGCGAAGATGTGATCCATTTCCACCGGAGTTGGAAGGATGCGGTGAGCCGCTTCGCGCCGTTGACGGACTACGAAAAGATGAAGCGCGATTGCGATGCGTACTTCCATCTGCCGCACCGCAACGAGGCCCGCGGCGTCGGCGGCATCTTCTTCGATTACTTCGACGGCGGGGATTTGGAACGGGCCTTCGAGTTCGTCCGCGCCGCGTCGGACGCTTTCCCGGATGCGTACCTTCCCATCGTCGAGCGCCGGAAGGGCGACGCGTTCACCCCGCAGCAACGCGAGTTTCAAGAGTACCGACGCGGGCGCTATGTCGAGTTCAATCTGATCTACGACCGGGGCACGCTCTTCGGGCTGAAGACGAA
>JAYVTJ010000585.1:0-1560 GCA_043774415.1 Fimbriiglobus sp.
CGCGCCTGCTTTTTATGACGCACCTCGATACTGTGCCGCTCTGCGCGGGCGCCAAACCGGTGCGCAAGGGCCGCAAGATCGTGAACGAAGCCGAGACCGCACTCGGCGGCGACAACCGCACCGGCTGCGCCGTCCTCGTCACGCTCGCGGCCGAACTCATCGCCCAGCGATTGCCGCATCCGCCGATCACGCTGCTCTTCACCGTTCGCGAGGAATCGGGCCTCTTCGGCGCCCGGCTCCTGAATCCCGCCGAGTTCGACGACGTGTCGATGGGCTTCAACTTCGACGGCCGCAGCGCCTCCGATGTCATCGTCGGAGCCGTCGGAGCAGACCGCTGGGAGTGCGAAATCTTCGGCAAGGCTTCGCATGCCGGGGTCGCCCCCGAGCGCGGCGTCTCGGCAATGATGATCCTTGCCCACGCCATGACGGCCATCCAAGCCGACGGCTGGTGGGGCAAAGTGTCGAAGGCCGGCCGCGAAGGGTCGAGCAACATCGGCCCCGTCGGCGGCAAGCACGACCGCACCGCCGGCGACGCCACGAACGTCGTCACCGATTACGTCCTCGTGAAAGGCGAAAGCCGCAGCCACGACGCCCGCTTCTTCAAAGCGATCACGAACGCTTATCGCGATGCTTTCTCGGCTGCGTGCAAGAAGGTGCTCGATCACGAGGGCAAGCCGGGCCGGGTGAAGTTCACATCGCGCACCGACTACTTCCCGTTCAAGATCCCCGAGAAGGCCCCCGTGGTCGGCCGGGCCAGCCGGGCCGTGACGGCCACCGGCCGGACGCCGAACATCCGCGTCGCCAACGGTGGGCTGGACGCGAACTGGATGATCAAGCACAACATCCCGACGGTGACCTTCGGCGCCGGCCAGAACGACATCCACACCGTGAAGGAGTGGGTCGATCTCGCCGAGTTTGAAGCGGGCTGCCAAGTGGCGCTGGCCGTGGCCACGGGATCGTAACGATTCGGTATCGGATGGCCGGGCGACGAAACTTTTCGGGCCGAACGTAGTCTAAGATGGTATCGCCCGCCCGCCCGCCCGCCATCCCGTCTGCGAGTCGAATGATGTTCAAGCTGTTTCTCCCCGCCCTTCTCGTCGCACTTTCGTTCGCTCCGCTCGCGCGCGCCGCCGCGAAGGCCGATCCGATCGAACAGCAGGCCATCGCGCTGGCTTCGGAACTCGGCGGTACCGCGAAGGTGGACGAAAAGCTCGACGAGATCGCCCGCGTCTCGGTGAAGCTGCCCGAAGCCAACGATGCCGTGCTCCGGCGCATTTGCAAGATGCCGAGTATCGGCGCGGTCGAAATTCTCGATGCCACGAAGTGCACCGAAGCCGGCTTCGCCAGTTTGAAGGAACTCCCCGACCTCCAGAATCTCGTCATCGCCAAGTGCCCGCTGAATGAGAAGCAGGCCGCGGCCATCGGTACCCTCCGCTCGCTCAACGTCCTCTTCGTCGGCGAATCGAAACTGAGCGATGTCGCCTTCATAGGCTTCAAGAAGCTCGTGAATCTGAGGATCCTCGATGTGTCCGATGCGCACCTCAGCGACAAATCGGCCGC
>JAYVTJ010000586.1:0-2153 GCA_043774415.1 Fimbriiglobus sp.
GGCCATTCGTGGAACTGCTGGCCCTGTGGGAAGCGCCGGAATGGGAAGGCCTGTGGGTCGCCGCCTGACGCAGTGCCAAAATCCGGAGGCACACCCGAAGCCGGATGCACATATCCCGATGTTCTGCTGCACGCGCGGCAACCGGGCGTCCACATCCGCGGTTGTTGCGTCGTCGACGGATTCTTGGGGAAGGGATGAATGTCACAAGGGTGTGGCCAAAACCGAACACGACTTACGGAAGGCCGCGATGGTCATCCATATCGACCTCGCACGCTCCGCTAAAAGATTCAGCTACGCGGCTGCGTTCTACTTCGCCACTCTAGCGGAAGGGAAATGGGATTTCAAGTTCGCGGGCAGGGCGACGCGGAGTGTGTGCGGTCGCGTATTGGCGGTTACGAAGACCGGCATCACCACAACCCTGCCGCGCGATGGGAATAATCTGAAGACCAACGCCGTGTTGACCCTTCCGTTCCACCACCGATTGGCTTGCGGCTCGTTCAACCTGTTGGAGGCCGAGAGTTACATCTACCGGCGCGACGATGTCAAAGTCGGGGACGGCGTCGATCTCCGCCTCGTGCTGGACAAGATCGACTACTGCGTGTCGATCAATATCTGGGAGCGACCCGGTGGCAAATTGCCATCGACTTTGTTGAGTCGGCCCACCGATTGGCAACCCAACTACGAAATGCTAAACGCGCTCAACGCATTTGAACGAGAAAAAATCCCGATGCCGGCACATTTGACTCTCACGGCCTTGCCCCAGCGCTATCCCGCATTCGATCCACAAGTGCCTATCAAGGATCGATTGGAGCGGTTCCCGTTTGACCGCCCCTTCTCCTACATCGAACTCGCGCTCTTCCTGCGCTGATTCCTCTCACTCCCCGCCGCCCAGCTCGGCGAGGGTCTCCTTCACGACGATCAGCACCCGGTGCCGCGTGCTGTACACGCTCTGCGCAGTGATGCCGAGCTGCGCGGCGATGTCCGGCCCGGCCACCTTCTCCAGCGCCGCCATGCGGAAGACCGTCCACGCTTCGCGCGAGACCTTCGCCTGCGCCAGCGCGAGCGCCGCCTGGAGCAGATCGCGATCCCCGGCCTCGTCGATCCCCTCCCAGAAGCCGGTCGCGTCGTCCTCCACTTCCTGGAGGCGCATCATGTGGGCCGTGTCGCCGGTGCCCGTCGGCGCCTTCAACTGCTTCCGCCGGTAGCTCGAGCAGACGTGGATCGTGACGCGCCGCAGCCACGTCGGGAACGGTCCCTTCTTCGGGTCGTACATGTGGATCTTGCGCGTCAGCCGATAGAGCACTTCCTGCGAGACGTTCTCGGCGTCGGCGAGCTGCAAGCCCTGCTTGAGGGACCACGCCGTGATGCGCCCCTGGTAGCGCTTCACCAGCTTCACCCACGCCGCGCCGTCGCCGGCATCCTGCTGCAGGTTGTGCACGGCGCTGTCGAGGGCGGGGTTCTCGGCGGACATCGGCGGGATCCCAAGGCGTGGTCGGCACGGGGGAGAGCTAATGACGGTCAGATAACGAAGCGGAGCCTATTTTGTTAGCCCGACGCGCAAGCGAGGGCGACGAAGCGGGTGATGCCGCGAGGATCGTCACTCCAAAGCACTTATGGTTGCCCTCGCTTGCGCGTCGGGCTAACATTTCTCGCTGCGTTCACTTTGTCGACCTCCAGTGACTATTGTAGCACTCGAATGGCGTTCGGCGGCGCCGGCGACCGCAGCAGGAGGACGCCCGCGGCGACGGCCAGCGCCAGCGAACTGGCCTGCCAGAGGTAGTAGCCGACGAGCAGGCGGATGAGTCGGTCGTCGAAGGGGAAGAGCGCCCACGTCCCGAATCCGAGCAGTGCGGCGGCGACTCCGCAGTAGAGGGCCGGGCGGTACCGCTTCACCGCGAGCAGAATGGCGCCGACGAGGAGTACGGCATTCGCCGTCCAGGGGATCGTCCAGGGCGGGGTCCAGCCGAGGGCGAGCGCGGTGATGCCGAGTTGCGGTCCGGCTTGGTAATCCGGGAAGAAGCGGAGGTCGCCGAAGTCGGTCGCGGGAGGTTCTCCGGCGAACTCGATGCACGGGGTGGCGCAAGCCGCGAGGTAAAGGGCGCCGATGATGAGGAGCGCCGCCCAGCGGAGCGGGGAACCGGGCGTGCGCGGGG
>JAYVTJ010000587.1:0-5434 GCA_043774415.1 Fimbriiglobus sp.
CTAGTTTATGGAGTCGGGGTGGAGGTGGGCGGAACTGTGGCGCGCGCGTCGGCAGCATCACGAAAATGTCGTCGCCGACGATCCTGGATTGCGGCCTTCAGAGTAGCCTTGTAGCCCAGGACCGCCTCACACCCCTTGACAGTTTTCACGGTCGGCGCGTACATTGACAGTGCATTATCTGCGCAGCATCGGAACGTTCCCCGCTCGACCGCCGGCCCGCCCGGCATCCCCGACCCGCCCGTGTCGAGCGGACGCACACCACCCACGATCCCAACCCTCGCCTCGGCAGGTCGCGTGGATCCGCTCGCCCCCATCCCGGACGCCCCGGTCGCCGCTCCCGAGCGCGTCTACCTGCTGGACACGCACGGCCTCGTCTTCCAGATGTTCCACGGCATGCCGCCGATGACCGCCCCGGACGGTCGGCCCACGAACGCCGTGTTCGGTGTGACGCGCGCCATCATGGACCTCTACGACCGCGGCGCGACGTACCTCCTCGCCACATTCGACACCGAAGAGGCAACCTTCCGCCAGGACGCCTACGCCGAGTACAAGGCGCACCGCAACCCTCCGCCGGACGACCTCACGGCCCAGCTCCCGCTGATCGATCAAGTGCTGAACGCGATGGGCGTGCCGGTG
Source organism: Fimbriiglobus sp. (assembly GCA_043774415.1). Classification (GTDB taxonomy): domain Bacteria; phylum Planctomycetota; class Planctomycetia; order Gemmatales; family Gemmataceae; genus JALHQU01. The sequence continues at coordinate 637 of JAYVTJ010000587.1, forward strand.
CTGAAGCTCCCCGGCTTCGAGGCCGACGACATCATCGCGACGCTGGCGAAGCAGGCCGACGACCGCGGCTGCGAAGTCTTCCTCTGTTCGAGCGACAAGGACTGCCGGCAACTGCTGACCGACCGCGTGAAGATCCAGAACCTCCGCAAGGGGGAGGTGATGGACGCCGCCGGACTGAAGGCCGACTGGGGCATCCGGCCGGATCAGGTGATCGACTTCCAGACGCTCGTCGGCGACAGTGTGGACAACATCCCCGGCGTGCCGGGGTGCGGCCCGAAGACCGCGAGCAAGTGGCTCAACGAATACGGCAACCTCGCAGGCGTGCTGGCGAACGTCGATTATCTCGGCGGGCCGAAGCTGCGCGGAGCGGTGCGGAAGGCGATGGCCGACGGCACCATCGAACTCTGCAAAAAGCTCGTGACGCTCCGCACCGACATCCCGATGCCCTTCGATTGGGAGGGGTGGCGCCGGCGCGACTGGCACGGCCAGCAACTGCTCGAACTCTTCCAGGAGTTCGGCTTCCGCGGCTTCGCGAACCGGGTGCGGAGCACGCTGGCGCGCAGCGGTGCGGCCAAGAATGCGGAGATCGTCGGAGCGGTGGCGCCGGTGGCGAAGGCCCCGGAACCCGTGGCCGTTGTGCGTAAGCCGCGACCCGGTCAGCCGTCGCTGTTCGACATGATCGACGGAGATGGCGACACATCCACGTTCGTCGAAGAGCCGGTCGAACCGGATGGCTGGGTCGGGCACTACAAGCTCGTCGATACGGCGGAAGCATTCGCCGAGTTCCTCATCGAACTGCGGAAGCAGCCCAGGTTCGCGTTCGACTTGGAGACGACGGGCCTCGATCCGATCCGCTGCGAGATCGTCGGCATCGCCGTGGCGTGGACGCACGGGGAGGCGTACTACCTGCCGGTGCGCGGGCCGAAGGGATCGGTGCTCCTCCACTCCGCTGACACCTTGCTGTCACTGAAACCGCTGCTCGAAAGCGCAACCGTCGGCAAGGTGAATCAGAACATCAAGTACGACCTGCTCGTGCTGCGGCGCCAGGGCATCCGGCTCGCGGGGATCGTCGGCGATTCGATGATCGCCGATTACCTGCTCCACTCCGGCGAGCGCCAGCACGGCCTCGACGACCTGGCGCTGCGCTACTTCAAGCACAAGAACATCCCCATCGAAGCGCTGATCGGCAAGAACGGCAAGAAGCAGATCGCGATGGACGCCGTGCCGACGGCGAAAGTCTGCGCCTACGCCGGAGAGGACGCCGACGCGGCTCTGCGGTTGGCCGACCTTCTCGAACCGCAGCTCGCGCCGCTCGGGCTGCGCAAGCTGTACGACGAACTGGAACTGCCGCTGATCGACGTGCTCGCCGAGATGGAGTTCAACGGCGTCCGGCTCGACGTGCCGAAGCTCGAACTCCTCGGCGCGGCCATGGCCGGTCAACTCGCGGACCTCGAAGCGGACATCTACCGGCTGGCCGGGCGCGAGTTCCACATCGCGTCGCTGCCGCAACTGCGCGCGATCCTGTTCGACGAATTGAACCTGCCGATCCAGAAGCGCACCGGCACGACGGGCGATGCCAGCACCGATCAGGAGAGCCTCGAACGCCTCGCGGCACTGGGGCACGAGCTGCCGAAGAAGCTCATCGAACACCGGCAGATCGCGAAGCTCAAGGGCACGTACGTCGAAGCGCTGCCCGCCATCGCGAACCCCGCGACGGGGCGGGTGCACACGTCGTTCAACCAGACGGTGACCTTCACCGGGCGTTTGAGTTCGTCCGACCCCAATTTGCAGAACATCCCGCAGCGGCGCGAGCAGGGCCGGCAGATCCGTCAGGCGTTCATCGCCCGCGCCGGCTGGCAGATCCTCGCGGCCGACTACTCGCAGATCGAACTGCGGCTGCTCGCCCACTTCTGCGGCGATGCGAACCTGATCGAAGCGTTCCGCGCCGACCGCGACATCCACGCGAGCGTCGCGGCGAACGTGTTCAAGATCCCGGAAGCGGAGGTCACCGGCGAGCAGCGCGGCAAGGCGAAGACGGTGAACTTCGGCATCCTCTATGGCATGAGCGCCGTCGGCTTGGCCATCCGCCTCGGGATCTCGAAGAAGGAAGCGGCGACCTTCATCGACGACTACTTCGTCGGCTATCCGAGCGTGCAAACGTACCAGGATGCACTGCTCGCGAAGGTCCGCGCCGACGGCTTTGTCGGCACGATTCTCGGCCGCCGGCGCATCTTCGCGCCGGGGACGATCCGGCCGCGCTCGAGCTACCGGCAGCGCAATCAGGCCGAGCGCGAAGCGATCAACATGGAGATCCAGGGGAGCGCCGCCGACCTCATCAAGCTGGCGATGCTGCGCGTTCATCGCCGACTCGCCGCGGACGGGTTGGCCGCAAAGCTGCTGCTGAGCGTCCACGATGAATTGGTGTTCGAAGCGCCGCCGGAAGAGGTGATCGCGCTGGCGGCGCTGGCGCGCGCGGAGATGACCGGCGCGATGGAGCTGAAGGTCCCGCTGAAGGTGGACGTGGCGAGTGGCCCGAACTGGCTCGACGGGGAGGAGGTGTGAGATGAGTGCTGTACTGGAAGTGCCGAAGCTTGTTTATCCCGAAAGCGATGGCAAACCGATGGGTGAAACGGAAATCCACGTTCGGGCCATGATGGAATTGCACCTCGCATTGGAGAATTTCTTCCGAGGCCGCGACGACGTCTACATCGCGACGGACATGTTTTGGTACTGGAAGGAAGGGCGAACCAAAACCATCGCCCCGGACGTGATGGTCATCCCCGGCGTTGGACGCCGTGCACCGAGGCGTTCGTTCTTCACCTGGAAGGAAAATGGAGCGGTTCCAGCCGTCGTGTTCGAGATGGCTTCGGATGGAACATGGCGGGGAGATCTGACGCGAAAGCGCCGGCTCTACCAGCGTCGCGGGGTGAAAGAATACTTCATCTTCGATCCCGACGGTTCGTACCTTCGGCCCCGCTTGCTCGGGTTCCGCCTGAAGGGCCATCGCTACGAGCCGCTCTTCGCGACCGATGACATTCTCAGCAGTGACCTCGGATTCGACATGCGCCCCGAGGGCGACATGCTCCGCCTGATAGACCGGGCCACCGGTATTCCGATTCCCACCCCGGCGGAGACGCAGGATCGCGCCGAGCGGCTCGCCGCGGAAGTCGAACGGCTCCAAGCGCTGCTCGCTTCGCAGGGCACTCCATCGTGAGCCCCGCGCGGCTACCTGTACTCGGCATCATCGGCGCTATCGGCGCCGGCAAGACCGCGGCCGCGGCGGCCTTCGCCCGCCGGGGTGGGTTCGCCATCGATTGCGACCACTTGGGGCACGTCGCGCTCGCGCAGCCGGAGGTGATCGCGAAGCTCGCGGAGCGCTGGGGGAATCGGATTCTCCACGCGGACAGTGTGCCGAACCGCCGGGCCATCGGGGCCATCGTCTTCGCGGATGCGACGGAACGCGTGTTCCTCGAAAGCGTCGTCTTCCCCGCCATCGGCGCGCTGGGGCGAGCGGAGATCGCGAAGGTGGCTGGGGATGCGGGTGTGCGGTTCGTGGTGCTCGATGCGGCCGTGCTGCTCGAAGCGGGCTGGGGCGACTTCTGCGACCGCATCGTTTACGTCGATGCGCCGCGCGGAGTGCGGCTGGCCCGCGTGCTCGCCCGCAGCGGCTGGACCGAAGCGGAGTTGGATCGGCGCGAAGCGGCCCAGTGGCCGGCACACGCGCGAATGGCGCGGGCCGATGCGGCGATCGACAACGGCGGGGCGCCGGCGGACTTGCAAGCGGCGGTGGATCGGCTGCTGAAGGATTGGGGCTGGGTCGACGAAAAGGAATGCACCGATGGTTGACGACGTGATCGATACCGAACCGAAACCCGCCCGCAAGACGCCGGGCCGCAAGGCGAAGCCGCGCACCGAGCCGGTCGAGCCCGAGCCGGAAGCCGAGGCGGTCGTGCCGGCGGAGCCGACCGCGGCAGCGCCCCCTGTCACCGAGCCGGTTCCCGCGCCCGCCCCCGCGCCGATGGTCGATCCCAATGAGCGCGGGTTCGACGCCGAGACCAACTCGCGCTACGAGGAGATCAAGCGCGGCAACACCTACATCACGCAGCTCCAGCAGATGTCGCTCGCGCAGCTCCAGGCCGGGGCCAGCGACGACACCATCCCGCGCGACGAATGGATCGGCCTGAAGAAGCAGGACCTCATCTTCCGCATCCTCAAGGAGCGCGTGAAACAGAACGGCCTCATGTTCGGCGAGGGCACCCTCGAAGTGCTCCCCGACGGCTTCGGCTTCCTCCGCAGCCCCGATTACAACTACCTGCCCTGCCCGGACGACATCTACATCTCGCCGAGCCAGATCCGCCGCTTCGGCCTGCGCACGGGGTCGGTCGTCGCCGGGCAGATCCGCCCGCCGAAGGAGAACGAGCGCTACTTCGCCCTGCTCCGCGTCGAGGCGATCAACCTCCACGATCCGGACATGCTCCACCAGAAGGCGATGTTCCAGGACCTCACGGCGATCCATCCGACGGAGCGCCTGCGGCTCGAATGCGACCCGTCCGAACTCAGCATGCGGATCATCGACCTCATTACACCCATCGGCAAGGGTCAGCGCGGCCTGATCGTCGCCCCGCCGCGCACCGGCAAGACGGTGCTGCTCCAGCAGATGGCGAACGCGATCATCCGCAACCACCCGGAGTGCTACGTCATCGTGCTGCTCATCGACGAGCGCCCGGAAGAAGTGACGGAGATGAGCCGCAGCGTGAAGGGACCGAAAGTCGAAGTCGTGAGTTCGACTTTCGACGAG
>JAYVTJ010000588.1:0-2806 GCA_043774415.1 Fimbriiglobus sp.
CGGCGAGACGGCCAAACCGCGCACCATCCCCTTGGGCGGGGTGAGCTTCCGGCGGTTTCGGCCGGCCGTTTCTAGGGCCGGGGGCGTTCGTCATCGACCGGGCAGTTCGGAGTGCGTGCCATCGGATACTCTTGAAGGGGAGGGTGAAAAAACAGCGTCGATAGTATAGCGAGGATCTCGGGGGGTCGTCGAATCGCGTCAGTCCTCCTCACACCAAATCCTTGATCAGCTTGCCGCCGTCGACGATGGGCACGGGCCGTCCCTGCGGGGTGTTGTACACCTTCGTCGTATCGACCCCCATCTGGTTCAGGATCGTCCGCAGCAGGTCGGGCACGCTCACCGGCTCCGTCGTCGGGGCCGAGGCCGTCTTGTCGGTGGCGCCGATCACCTGCCCCGGTTTGATGCCGCCGCCCGCGAAGAGCACGCTCTGCGCCATCGACCAGTGATCGCGCCCGGCGTCGTTGTTCACCCGCGGCGTGCGCCCCATTTCCCCCATCAGCACCACGAGCGTCGAATCGAGCAGGCCGCGCTCGTCGAGGTCTTCGATCAACGCGCTGTAGGCCCGGTCGAGGTGGGGGAACATGTCCTTTTCCAGGCTCGGGAAGATCGTGAAGTGGTGGTCCCAACCGCTGTGATCGACGCCGACGAACCGGCAGCCGGCTTCGACCATCCGCCGGGCGAGCAGCGCGCACTGCCCGAGCGACGTGTGACCGTAGCGCTCCCGCGTCGCCGGCTTCTCGGCCGAGATGTCGAACGCCTTCCGCGCTTCGGGCGACGCCACGAGTTCCTGGGCCTTGCGGTAGTAGGTCGCCATCGTGTCGGGCTTCCCTTTCGGCGCGGCGCCTTCCGCCTCGGCGAGCAGCTTGCGCCGGCGCTCCTGCCGGGCGGGGTCGATGCCGTCCGACGGTTTGAGGTCGCGGACTTCGAAGTCGGGCTGCGACGGATCGGCTTCGATGACGAACGGGGCGTACTCGGTGCCGTAGAAGCCGGGGCCGCCGCCCCACATCATGTGCGGCACGTTGATGTACGGCGGCACCGGCGTCTTCGTGCCGAGTTCCCGCGCGATGATCGACCCGATCGACGGATACAAATGATTGTTCGGGGCCTTCGAGTTGCCGTCGGGGAAGTCGGCTTTGTAACCGGTCATCACGTAGTGGTAGCCGGTGTTGTGGCCGTTGTCGTTGTGGGCGTGGCTGCGCAGCACGGCGTACTTCTTCGCGATCTTGCCGATCTTCGGCAGGTGCTCGCAGATGTTGAAACCGGGCAGCGCGCTCGGCACCGGTTTGTACGGCCCGCGGATCTCCTTCGGCGCATCGGGCTTCATGTCGAACATGTCGATGTGCGACGGCCCCCCTTCGAGGAAGAGGAAGATGCACGACTTCGCCTTGGCGGCCGTCGGCGTCGCCGCGAGCACCTGCATCTGCAGGAGGTTCGGCAGCGTGAGGCCCCCGATGAGGCCGGTGGCCCCGAGTTTCAGCATCGCCCGGCGGGTGCGGAGGGCGGAGTGCGGAGCCGGGAGAGCTGCCTGAGTCATGGCGTGATCCCTAGAAGTCGCTGCAAAATGATTCCAGCCGAAAGCGCCCCACCCCCGCGTGGAATCATTTCAGAATGTTGGTAGAACCGATGTCGTCCAAAGACTTACGTCCGAAAGTGCGTCCGGTGGGTGGGAAGATTCTACCACGGACCGGCGAGGATCGCGAAGAGATTTTCTCGATCCGCGCCTCAGTCGTCGAATCGTTCGAGGCTCCGGGGGCTGTAGCCGAAGATGCGGACCATCTTCGTGCCCACGCGGTGATCGAATCCGATGCCGCGGATCAAGGCTCGGATCCATTCCGCGTCGTCGCGGCCGCGCCCTCCGACGGTGGATACGTCCATCCATTCGACGGAGACCATCGGAAAGGGGAGGTGGTAGAACCACTCCACATCCCATTCCGACGGCGGGCCGTCGATGCATTGGAACCGGTAGCTCGGTCGCCACTGCGGTCGTGCCCGCATCGCGCAGATCAGCTCATCCCACTTCGTATCGTTCGCCAAGCCGACGAGATTGCGTTGCCGGATGACGCGCCAGAGCTTCTCGCGCTCGTCCGGAACGCTTTCGGATTTCGCGGTGGGAATTGCAGCGATCACGCGACGACTCCGGCCTTCACCTTGCGAATTGGGCCGACGATGGCCCGCCGCATCGCGGGAAACCAATCGGTCGCGATCCATTGGACGTCATCGAACGGCACGACGCGCTTCGTCCGCCAGCCGCCTTCTTGGAGCACCATTCGCATGCCGACTTCGGCGACCGTATTGCTCGTGTGGATGATGACCGGGCAAACCGGTTCTCGGGTCGCCAGATAATCGGCCACCTCGCGGCCGGTGCCGAGATCGATGAAGCCACCTTGTCCATCCGGTCGCAATTCCAAATCGTGATCGAGTGCGACCGCAATCGTTTCGCCCATGTGCTCGCGCAGGTATTGAATCGTCCCGGCGGAGCTATCGAAGATCACCACTTCGAATGTGGAGAAGCGATCCGCGAGGCACGCGCGCATCGCCACCTGACGGTCGATATTGTCTTCGAGGATGACGATCTTCATGGCCATGATGCCAATCCAGTCTTGTAGCTCGGATCGAGTCCGCGAGGCCCGACCTACATCCTATCCGTTTGGAATAAAACTGAGTTCAATATCGCCCTGTTGATAAGCAGGCGGACAAGACGTTAGGGCCGGGTCTGATCCCACTGGTGCGCCCTTTTCCCTTCGCTAATTCCTTTTCCGATCTCGAGCTTCGTAGGAGTGGTCTATAACACGCGGCGTCCGACTGG
>JAYVTJ010000589.1:0-2574 GCA_043774415.1 Fimbriiglobus sp.
CTGAGTACCGGGAGCATTGCTCGTAGCGGAACTCGCCAGAGTTCCGATGCCTTCAGTTTGGCCAACGGGCACGGAAGTCTGGCGACTTCCGCTACAGACACAACTGAGTCGCCGAACGCCGCCCGCCGCGGGTGCGTAGAAGAGACGGGTTGCCCATCGGTTCCGGGAATCGCCATGAACAGCAACGTGAAGATCGTGGTGGCGCTCGCGGCGATCGTCGCCGGGATCTTCGGCATCACGGTCATCTCGAACTACACCCGGACGGACGAGCCGAAGCCGGTCGATCCGGTCAAGGGCGAACCGGATTCGGGCGGATCCGATCCGGCCGAAGTCGTGCGGTACTCGGGCGCCATGCAGATCTTTTACAACCCGAAGAGCGAAGATCCGGTCCTGCGCGAGTTCCCCGGTTTCTACGAAGTCAACGACACCGAGCATCCGGTGATCTACTGGGTGCAGAATGCAAATCCGGTCCCGGTCGAAGCGAGCGCCCTGAGTCGCAGTTGCAGCGCTTGTACGAACGTCCGCATGGCGATCTTCCCCGGCAAGTTGCGGGAGTCCGAATCCGCCGCCACTTCGTCTTCGACTCTCTCCGCCGTTCTCGGTGTCGCCGGCTCGCAAACCGTGGAGCCGGCGCAGCGCAAAGTGGGGCTCAGAAACTATCCGTCGGATCGGTGGAAACTCCTCGATTTCGAGAAGCCCGAAGTGGTGCACACGATCCCGCCCGCCGCGGCCGACGGATCGCCGACGTGGGTCGCCGTCCAGCTCAACTTCAAAGTGCGCGGGAAAGGTCCGAAGGAAATCTCGGCGACGGTCGGCTTCAAGACGCCGAATCAGAAGGTGCCCCTGAGTGCGGTCTTCAAAGTCGGTTTCGTGGGGATGCCGCGCTCGAGTGCCACGCCGACGGCCCTCGATTTCGCCGAAATGGCCGAGGCGGTGCCGAGCAAGTCGGCCGACATCTACTACTGGTCGGCGATCGCCGGCGACAGCGATTTCCCGCCGCCGGAATGTTCGACCGGCGAGCCGTTCTTGACCTTCTCGAAACCCGAGTTTCTATCCGAGTTCGAGTGCGCCACACTCGCCACCCGGCTAGCGGGGGGGGAGGGGCCGATCCGCGTCCGCAGCGCTTACCGGATCGGGGTGACGCTGCACCGCAAGAATCCCGATCCGAAGCCGGGTCAACGTCTGGAACTCGACATCGGCCCGCTCGACAAGACGTTCGCCGTGTTCTCCTCCGCGCGCGGCCGGGAGGAATCGGACGTCCCGCGGATCTCCGTCAAGGCGACCGTGACCGGGTTGGTCTCGCTCTCCACCGGCGGCACGATCGACCTCGGTTCCTTCGCGTCTCGGGAGGGGATCTCCAAGGCGTTCTCGCTCGTCAGCGAGCGGCTCGATCTCGGGCTCGAAGTCGCGGAGGATCTGACCGAACCGAAGATTCTCAAGGCCGAACTCGAAGCGCCGAAGAACGAAGAGGGCCGGCGCTATTGGCGCCTGAAGGTGCGGATCGAAGCGGGGGCGACGACGGGCAACCTGCCCGCCGACAGCGCCGTGGTTTTGCGCGTGAAGTCCACGGGGCAACTCGTCCGGCTGCCCGCGAAGGGCCACGCGCTCGTGCGCTGAGAGCGGGGCAGATGGACTCGCGGACGACCGGCGTTTCGGGTAATCCTTCAGCGTGACTATCGAGCTTCGGGGGACGCGGAATGACGACGCCAGTGCGCTTCGATTCGATCCGGACGGGGGCCGTCCAGATGGCTCTGCTGGTCCGCGTCGCGGTCGGGCTGTTCATCCTCACGGCCGTCGCCGTGGGCACGGGGCTCTGGATGGCGGACCGCGCCGAGCAGGTGCCGTCGCCCGCGGTGCAGCTGCCCGGCGGCGAAACGCCGATCCCGACCGGCCCCAAGCCCGGCACCGTCGGCGGCATCCCGATCTTCGCCGGCTGGCCGAAGGACGCCCCCGACCTCGTCCTCGTCCTCTCCGGGCAGACGTTCGGCTACCTCCAGCCGTGCGGATGCAGCCGCCCGCAACTCGGCGGCCTCGAGCGCCGCCACAACTTCATCCAGTCGCTGAAGGCGAAGGGGTGGAACGTGGTCGGCCTCGATCTCGGCGACATCGCCCCGGGCAAGGGCGCGAAGGAGATCACGGCCCAATCGCTGAAGAAGTACGAGTACAGCATGAAGGCCCTGAAGGAAATGGGCTACGCCGCCGTCGGCCTCGGCAAGACCGACTTCGCCCAGCAGCTCGATCAGATCCTGGCCCGCTTCACCCTCCAAAACGACGGCGCGGCTCCGGTCGTCCTCGCGGCGAACATCCTCGGTGTCGAGCGCAACGAGAAGGGGGAGAAGGTCAAGGAGATCCCCCGCATCGAACTCTTTCCACTCGTCGGTAAAGCGAAACCGCGGCCGATGATCGAAGCGTTCGAAGTGGTCGACGACAAAAAGGTCCCCTTCGCAGTCGTCGGCTTGGTCGCCGGTTCCGTCGGAGACAAGGTCGTCGAAACGGACAAGGCTCTCGACTTCGCTTCGCAAAGCAAGGTCCTGAAAGCGACCCTCGCCGATGTCGCCAAGCACAAGTCGAAGC
>JAYVTJ010000590.1:0-2155 GCA_043774415.1 Fimbriiglobus sp.
CCGATCCTCGAAGAACTCGGGCCGTGCCCCGGCGGCACCGCGTACAAAGGGACGCACCCGTCCCTGCGGACGCCCGTCGTCATCCGCCGGCTCCGGACCGAGTGGTTCGCCCCGCTCGACAACGCATCCGCCTATCTGCGGCGCGCCCAAGAGGCCGCCCCGACGACGCACCCGCACTTGGCGCACCTGCTCGATGCGGGCGTCCACCGCGAGGAACCGTTCGCCGTGCTCGAACCGTTCGACTCCGCCGATCTCGAAACGCTCATCGGCGACATCGGCCCGATGCCCGCGCTGCTCGCGGCCGAGTTCATCCGCCAGGCGGCGACGGCGCTGCAAACGGCGCATGGGCGGCACCTCGCCCACGGCGACGTCCGCCCCGCCAACCTCCGCGCCGGACCGCTCGTCGCTTCGACGCGCCGGAAGGCCGACGGCACCCCGCTCCACCGGCCGGCGCCGACGGCCACGGTCAAGCTCTTCGAACTCGGCCTCGTCCCGCATCGGCCGCTCTCCGGGGTCGACGCCTACCGGGCACCCGAAGCCGCAGGCCCGACCCCGGAAGCCGACATCTTCGCCCTCGGGGGAACCTTGGCGTTTCTCCTGACGGCGAAGCCACCGACGGCTCCGGCCCTGCTACTCTCGATGCGGCCCGATGCCCCGCAGTCGATCGTCGATCTCGCCATCGAGATGCTCGCGTCCGAGCCGAAGGCCCGGCCGACGGCGGGCGAGGTCGCCGCGCGACTCTCCGGGATTCTCCACGGGACGGTATCGGTCGAAGCGCCGCAACCGACGCTCGCGGAATCGTCCTCGATCTTCGGCGGCGAATCCGAACACCTCGGCGTCCAGGCCATTTCCGAGGGGGCCGATGTCGATCCGGCCGAAGCCGCGGATGTCGATCTCGCCTCCGTCGCGGACGAACCGATCCAACTCGCGGAGTTGCCCGCGCCGGGCGGCGGTTGGGCGGCCCCGCAGCCCTACTACCCGCCGCCGATCGAGTATCCGCCGCCGTCGTACTCGCCGCCGGAATGGGGCGCCGAGCCGGTCGCCGCCTTCGACCCGCACCACGACACGGACGATGCGATTCCTTCGCCGCCGCGGGCGGTGCCGAAGCGGGGCATCAACAAAACGAAGGTGCTCATCTGGGTCGCCGTCGGGCTGTTCCTGAACGCACTCGCCATCGGCATTTGGGCCGCGCTCTTCTTCGGCGTCTTCGAAGGTTCGCCGGCGATCGAGCAGAAGCCCGATCCGAAGGAGCAGAAAATCCCGAAGCCGAAGAAGGGCAATCGGCCCACCGCATGAAGCTCTGCATCAGCCAGGCCACGACGCTGCCGAGCCGCTTCGCCGACGACGTGAACGGCTACGCCGACGGCGGCTGCGGCGCCGTAGAAGTCTGGCTCACGAAACTCGAAACGCACCTAGAAACTCACAGCGTCGCCGACACGAGGGACCTGCTGCGACAACGGGGTGTCACTCTCCCCGCCGCGGCGTACCAGGGCGGGCTGCTGCTCTCGCAGGAGGACGCCCGCCGCGCGTCGTTCGATCACTTCAAAAAGCGGCTCGAACTCTGCCAGCAGTTCGGCATCGGCACGCTGCTCGTCGTCGCCGACTTCGCGCAGAAGGTGGATGCCCAATCCCTCGGCCGCGCGGTCATCTCTTTGAAGGAAGCGGGCCGCTGGGCCGCCGGGTTCGACGTGCGCCTCGCTCTCGAATTCCGCGGCGGCGACACTTTTTGCACCTGCCTCGACACGGCGCTGATGCTCGTGAATGAATGCGCCGAACCGAACGTCGGCATCTGCTTGGACGCGTTCCACTACTACAAGGGGCCGAGCAAAGCTGAAGATTTGGAGCGACTCACGGCCGCGAATCTCTTCCATGTGCAGGTCTGCGACATCGCCGGCATCCCGCGCGAACTGATGACCGACGGCGACCGCATCTTCCCCGGCGAAGGCGAGTTCCACTTCGACCCGATCCTCCGGCGGCTCCGCGCGATCGACTACGCGGGCTACGTCTCGCTCGAACTCTTCAACCCGATGCTCTGGAACTCGAAGCCGTCGCAGATCGCCGAACTCGGCCTGACGGCGCTGGAGCGGTTGATCGGAGTCCGGTGAACGCCTCGGCGCAACGCGGTGGTTTGTTAGCCGGACGCGCAAGCGACGGT
>JAYVTJ010000591.1:0-3984 GCA_043774415.1 Fimbriiglobus sp.
ATCGAGATGCTGAGCCGGTGGTTTTCGCCGGCCCCCGCACGGGTGCAGGAAAGAGTGTCCGCATCGGCACCTTCGACGATGGCGGTCGTCTCGTTGAAAATCTGGAAGTAGCCCGCCGTCGGCGGGGCCGATTGCGATCCGCCCGGCGTGAGCAGGTCGTAGCGCAAATCGCTCAGCCGCATCGGCGCGGGCGAATCGTCCCCGGTGCCGGTCGCGAAGTGCTCGGCTTCCAAGTCGGCGCGGAGCATCGTCTCGGCGGTCTTGCCGCGCTCGGCCAGGTCGCCGAGGGACTTCAGCGTGCTGAGCGTGCCGAGGCCCGTCTGGAAGGCCGTGGCCATGATCGCCATAATGAGGATCGACAGCGCCGCCGCCACGAGCAGCTCGATGAGCGTGAAGCCCGTCCGTCGGCGATTGGCGATCTTCATAGCAAGCCCCTTCGAGATTCGATTCCGCACGTCCGACTCCGCGATTCAAGGCGCTTGACGCTGGTAGCCGCTGGCGGTCAGTTGCGGGCGGTCGAACACGTCGGCCAAGCCCTTGAGAGTGTAAATCTGCGAGGCAGTCGATTTCAGCGGCGTGTCGAGTTCGAGGATGCAACTGGCCGGACCGTTGTCCGTAATGCTCTGGATGCGGTAGAAGTTCGCGGTGGTGGCGTTCGTACCGTCGAGGATCCAGCTCCCGCTGCGGAGCCCGAAGTTCGCCGATGAGACGTTCAGCACGACTTGCGTGTTTCCGCCGTTCGCCGAATTGAGGAGCGTGTTGGCGATGCTGTACAACACTTCCGATCCCGTCTGATCCAAGCCGGGGATGTGCCCGCCGTACAGACCCTTCGTTTGGAAGACGAGGATCTTCAAGTCGGCCGTATAGCGGTTGCTGTTCACGGGCCGCTGAACGACGGCGCACCAGTTGTATGCCCCTTCGCGCACTACGGTGTTGGGAACGCTGATCGTATCGGGTTGCCCCGGTTGCAGGGCGCCCTGACTGGAAGTCATAAAGGTGATGTCATCCAACAGCGAACAGGCGCGGATGGTGAGCGGGAGGCTGGCTGCGAGTGGCCGGGCAGAGCGGCGCGGCAAAGCACCGGCGGTGAAGGCCATCCAGTTTTGCCGCACCGGGAACCCGATCCGCGCCTGCCAGCCGATGGGGTCCAAGAAGACCGCATAGCTCGGATTGCCGTCCGGGGCACGTAGCGGTTGCGCGGCCGACGGAGCTGCGGGATAATTCGGGTTGTCGAGTGTCTTCCAGAAGTTATCTTCGTTCCCGGTTGCCTGCTGTTCCACGACCTCCGTCTGCCACCAAATCCGGGTGATGCCATCCGCTTGATTCGCGGTCTGGCGGATGCGGTCGTCCTTCAGGGCCTGGCCCATCTGCATCGCGCCGACGGGGAAGAGCGTCATCAGGCTGATGAGGCCGATGGCGACGACGAAGAGCGTCACCAGCACTTCGGTGAGGCTCAGGCCGGGGCGTCGGGCATTCGGGAGGCGGAGCATGGCAGACCTTCGCGTTCGGGTTCGATCCGCATTTCAATTACACCCGCTCCGCGGGTTGTCTTGTCCGGGAATGCCGTTCGGACGGGGGCGGAAACTACAGCCCGGTGTTAAAACCGTCCTTCGTCGCCGAGTACGGGTCGCCGCCGCTGAGCGTGACCGGCTGCGTCGCGATGGCGCCGGTCTTCGAGTAGACCGTCACGAGGTTCATGGAACCGGCGGCTTCGAGTTGCGCCCGCGAGAGCGCGGTGGCAGGGGCGGGCAGTGGAGCGAGTACCGGATTGCGGACCCAGAAAATCGTCTTGCCGTTCGTGGTATTGAGGACTTCGTTATTCGGCGCAAACAGAACATCGGAAGTATATCCGCCGCCGGCCAACGGAGTGAGCGAGCAGATGCTGAGGTTGCCGTCGATGGCATTGTCGGCCGTGAGCTGAAGGATCGGCTCGCCGATCATCGGCCGCGCCTTGCGGATGAAGCCGAATGTGGTCGTCACGGCCTGCGTATTCGAACCGAGGTTCGGCAGGAAAGCTCCGTTGACATTCACACTCGTTTGAGTGCCCATAATTGGGAGCGGAAACGGCGGTGAACCGACTTGGACGAGTACGCCGTACTCCGGGATCGAGAGGGTGTCGCCCGCTTCGACATTCGCCGCGAGATCGGCAGTATCGACGCCGAAGATCGTGGCCGTGCGGATTCCCGCACCGTCGTCGGTGAGTCTGATCCGGGCCTTGTCGCCCGGCGCATTCCGCGCAGTGTACGGGTCGGGCACTTCGATGTACTGCGCTTCGCGGCAGAGCTTATTCCCGTCGAACAGAAAGCGGACGCCGCGGGGGGCGCCTTCGCGGGTGGCGCGGCTCTTCTGGATGAGCAGCCAGCCGGAGGCGCGGTCGCCGGCGCCGACGGTCTTATAGTTGTCGATCAGCCCGGAGTAGGAGATCGACAGCGTGATGCCGACGAGGAGCAGGATCAGGCCCATGACCACGAGCAGTTCGATGAGCGTGAAGCCCGGCCGGTCGCGGCGGATCGTGTGGAGTCGCATGGATCAATCCCCCGATGTGCCTTCGCGGCGGACGCGGTAGCTGATCTGATTGTCGTTATTTGAACCGCCGAAGATGTTCGCCTCGTAAGACTTATTCGGGCCGGCGGAAATCAGCGTCGGCAGGTTGTTCTTGGCGGGATAAATCCCCGGAATCATCGCGAAGGCTGGCGCGTTCAGGATGATGTTGCCCCAAATCGCCGGGTACGCCGTCATGAACGTGGCCAATTTGCCGTTCGGCGTCGGGTCGAACGGATCTTTATTCGCCGCACCGGCTCTGACGTAAGGAGCTTGATCGAGTTCTGGAGAGCTGTAGGCGTGGCGCACGAATGCGATGGGCATGCCATAGGTATCTTTGAAAAGCCGGAATCCCGCGGGGGCCGTCGATTCGGACGATTGCTGCTCCAGGCCTTCACCATCGGTCATCGCTCCGCCACCGCCGCTGGTTCGGATCGCGAGGTAGAAGCAAATGGCCGATTCTTCGTACGTCCCGGTGCCTGCCGGCAGCGCTGCAAAGTTAGCGCGGGGTGCGAAGGTAATCGAGCCAACGGTCGTCGGTGAGCGGGCTTCATTGAAACTCATCGGCAGCTGGTTCTTGACCTTCGCGTATAAGAGGAGCGACTTGGCGATATCGACATCACCACCCGCTGTCGCGAGCGCATTTTGCCATTGCCCCTGATTTTTGCGGGCGTCTTCGTTCACCGATTCTTCGATCGCCTTCCAGCGGTTGTCGAGCGCGCTGTGCAGCTTGTTCAGCGAGGCGTCGGTGGCCTTCTTCATCTGGGTCTTGCGGACCTGCGTGAACGCCCCGGCCGAGAGCGCCGCCAGCGTCGCGATTAGCGCGATCACGACGAGCAGTTCGATCAGCGTGAAGCCGGCTCGGCGGGTGAATGCGGTCGCCACGGCGGTGCTCCGGGGAGGGAATCGGGAACGGGGTCGGCCGGAGGTCAGGGGGCACTGCCGAGTTGAATGCCGCTGTTGAAGTTGGCCATGTCGTCAACACCGAGATTGTTGCCTGTGTAAGCGCCGGCTCCAGGAATGAACTGCCCGCCCGGCCCAAAGGTTTTATTCGCCCCGGCCGAGATGATCTGGACGCTGTCCGAGTTCACGAATTTCACGCCGGTGGCATCTTTGAACGGATTCACGCCGAACTGTGCCGCGCCCGCATAGTTGCCTCCGGGCCCACTTGCGAAGTAGACGTAGGGAACGCCGAATGGATCGTTGTAGGTGTAGTTCGACAGGGGCGGACCGGAGTACTCGAAGAAGGGTCCCTTCTTGTTCGGGACACCTGGCGTCGGGGCGATGGGGGCGTCAATGGCCCAGCCTGTCATCGATGGCCCGGCCGTGAAGTAGATGAGGCATTGAATGCCCGTGAGCATCAACCCAGGATTGGCCATGCCCGAAGGGACTGTCCCCGAATTGGTTTGATCCAAAGAACTCGCATACTGCCGGAACATCTGG
>JAYVTJ010000592.1:0-1536 GCA_043774415.1 Fimbriiglobus sp.
CGCGCTAAGATTGAAACATCGGGTGCCCGTCCGAATTCCCGCCTCGGCACCGTCGGAGTCCGCATTCGATGCCCAAAAAAGCAATCCTGTTCGCCCTCGGCTTCTTCGCGATCGCCCTCGTCGGCGGCACGCTCATCGGGGCCGTGGTCGTCGCGCGCAGCCTGATGAAACCGTCCGTCGCGAAAGCGTCGCAGGCTCCTGTCCCTGCGACTCTCCCCATTGAGCCTACTCCCCTCGTCCCGCCGGCCCATCCGCCGGCGCCGATCCAACTCGTGATCGCGGAGGTCAAGCCGACCGGGTTCGACGAGAAGCTCAAACCGTTCCTCGCGAAGTTCTGCACCGGATGCCACAACGCCACCGATGTGGCGGGGGGTGTCGATCTCGCCGCGTATACAGGGGAAGCCCACGCTCGCAAGGATCGCAAAACGTGGGAGACCGCGGCGGAGCTGATCGCGTCCGGGGCGATGCCTCCGAAGAAGAACAAGATGCAGCCGACGAAGGCGGACCGCGATGTCGCCTTGAACTACATCGAAAATGTGCTCGTGAAGATCGACTGCACCGCTCCGAAGGACGCCGGTCGCGTGACGCTCCGCCGGCTCAACCGCGCGGAGTACAACAACACGATCCGCGACCTCTGCGGCGTCGATTTCAAACCGGCCGAGGGCTTCCCCTCCGACGATGTCGGCTACGGCTTCGACAACATCGGCGACGTGCTCTCGCTCCAACCCGTGCTCATCGAAAAGTACCTCGCGGCCGCGGACTCCATCGTCGAACGGGCGATCCCGCCGCTGGAACCGATCAAGTCGTCGAAGCAGCGCTTCGGCACGCAGAACCTCATCGTGACGCCGCGCGGTTCGAAGTCGAAAGAGAACAAGATCGTCTTCACCGCCGATGGTTCGGCCGCGCTCGAGAAGTTCAACTTCCCGGCCGAGGGAGAGTACATCATCCGCGTGAAGGCGTGGGGCAACAAAGTCGGCGGCGAAGCGGCCCGGCTCGTCATCCGCATCGACGGCAAGGATCTGAAGGACTTTCGCATCGAAGCGGCGGACGGCAAAGCGACGACCGTCGAGTTCAAATCCAAAATCGCCGCGGGCGAGCGGAAAGTTGCGGCCGCATTCAACAACGCATTCGAAGACAAAGCCGCGACCGATCCCGATCAGAAGTTTCGCAAGCTCGGCATCGAGAGCTTCGAGATCGAAGGCCCCCTCGGCCGGGCGGTGCCGACAGTGCCCGAAGCCGCGAAGGTCATCTTGATCGACGTGCCCGCCAGCGCCGATGAAGCGAACGCCTCCGCCGAGAAAATCATCGCCAACTTCGCCCGCCGGGCGTATCGCCGCCCGGTGAAGCCGGAGGAGATGGCCCGACTGATGAAGCTCTTCGCGCTGGCGAAGGGAAAGGGCGAACCCTTCCACAAAGCGCTCGGACTGCCTCTGAAAGCCGTGCTCGTCTCGCCGCACTTCCTCTTCCGCGTGGAAGATGATCCCAAGCTCCCCGAGACCACGCGGACTCTCAACGACTTCGAATTCGCCAGCCGGC
>JAYVTJ010000593.1:0-2154 GCA_043774415.1 Fimbriiglobus sp.
TCGCTATTCCACTGATCAATTCCATCGAGTTCGCTCCCGAGTATTTCCTGATCCGTGAACTGTTCGGGAGGAAGCAGATCGCATGGGGCGAAATCGAGACCGGCAGCATCGGTTTCGTTGTCCACACCACCTACCACATCCCATTATTCACGAAAATCGGCTTCCGCTTGCGGCCCGATTCCCCAAGTCGTTCGACACTGAGTGCTCTGGCTGCTTCCGTCACAGGCATGCATGTGAGCTTTGTAGACTTATACCCTCTCGGTCGCGATCAGACCGTTGCCACACTCCAGAGGTTTCAAGCGTTGTACGGAGGCGCTTCAAAGCCATTCTCCGATACCCCCACTGGCCCACCCCCCCCCACAACCGCATACTGAGGGTACCTCTCAAGGCGATCCCGAGTCCGTCCGGCTTCCGATCCATGCACCGTCAGTATCACCGCTGGTACAGTCCGTCGCTCGAGCGCGACATGGAACTGCTCGAATTCGGCCACGGCGGGGCCCGCGTCATCGCCTTCCCGACCTCCGGGGCGGCCTTCCACGAGTGGGAGGACCGCGGGATGATCGACGCCCTGCGCGAACCGCTCGAGCGCGGCTGGTTCCACATCACCTGCGTCAACACCGTCGACCGCGAGAGCTGGTACGCCCGCTGGAAGCACCCCGGCGGCCGGGCGTGGCGCCAGGAGCAGTACGACCGCTACATCGACACCGAAGTTCTGCCGTTCACGCAGTCGCGGAACTCGAACCCGTACCTCATCGCGACCGGGGCGAGCTTCGGCGGCTACCACGCCCTCGCCTGCGGCCTGCGCCACCCCGACCGCGTGAACCGCATCCTCGCCATGAGTTCCCTCGTGGATATCCGCCGGTTCACCGACGGCTTCCACAACGAAACCGTCTACGCCCACAACCCGCCCGACTTCATCCCGAACGAACACGACCACCATCGGCTCGAAGCGATGCGGCGGCAGAACATCATCTTGGCCTGCGGCAACGGCGACCGACTCGTCGAGCAGAACCGCGACCTCTCCGGGAAGCTCTGGGCCAAGGGCATCGGCAACGCCCTCCGCGAATGGGACGGCTTCGCCCACGATTGGCCCTACTGGCACCGCATGGTGCAGATGTATCTCGGGGGAGAATAGCGCGATGAAGAAGGTCGGCCTGCTCTGCGGTCGCGAATGGTCGTTCCCCCCGCGCTTCCTCGATGAAGTGAACGGGCGGGATGCCGGCGTCCACGCCGAGTTTATCAAGCTCGGCGGCACGACGATGACGGAGCCGAACCCCTACGCCGTCATCGTCGATCGGATCTCGCACGAGGTGCCGTACTACCGCAGCTATCTGAAGCACGCGGTTCTGGAAGGCGTCCACGTCGTCAACAACCCGTTCATGTGGACGGCGGACGACAAGTTTTTCGGCGCATCCCTCTGCACGAAGCTCGGCCTCGCCCACCCGAAGACGATGGCCCTGCCGAACAAGGAATACGTGCCCGGCATCGTGCCCACGGAGAGCTTGCGCAACCTCTACCCGCTCAGCTGGGAGTACGTCGTCGAGCACGTCGGGCTTCCGTGCATCTTGAAGGACGCCCACGGCGGCGGCTGGCGCGGCGTCTACGTTTGCAAAAGTATCGAGGAGTTGATCAGGGCGTTCGACGAATCGGGCCGGATGACGATGATCGCCCAAGAGTTCATCCATTGGGATCAGTATGTCCGGTGCATGTGCCTGGGGCAGAAGGACGTGCTCGTGATGCCCTACGACACGCACGAGCGCAAGTACATCCCCGATCCGGGGTACCTCACGCCCGCGCTCCACGACCGGATCGTGGACGACTGCCTGACGCTCGTGAAGGCTCTCGGCTACGATATGAACACAGTAGAGTGGGCCGTGAAGGACGGCGTGCCGTACGCTATCGACTTCATGAATCCGGCCCCGGATATGGATGCGAACTCGCTGACGCCGGCGTACTTCGAGTGGTGCGTGATGAAGATGGCCGACATGGTCATCGAAATGGCGCTCGACCCGAAGCCGCAGTTGAAGCAGATGTTCTGGTCGAATTTATTTTGATACAGGACTTCAGAGGGACGCGGATGACGCGGAAAAGAATGGATGAAGAGGATAGGAAAGAACAAGACCTTGTCAGATCCTCTTCGTCCTGCTTTTTCCG
>JAYVTJ010000594.1:0-4765 GCA_043774415.1 Fimbriiglobus sp.
GATCGGACAACGGTGGGGTTCGCAGACTCGACCCACCCTACGAAAATCGAATCACCCGTTAAGCGCCTTCAGCACCGCCAGCATGAACGCCGGCAAATCGGCCGGTGTCCGACTCGTGATGATGTGCCCGTCCACGATCACTTCCTCATCGACCCACATCGCCCCGGCGTTCACCAGGTCGTCCTTGATCGACGAGAAACTCGTCGCCCGGCGACCTCGGAGCGCCGTCGTCGAGCAGAGCACCCACGGGCCGTGGCAGATCGCCGCAATCGGCAACTTAAGAGCATCGGCGTCGCGCACGAGCTTCAGCATCGCCTCGCTGCGGCGCATATAGTCGGGGCTGAACCCGCCGGGGATGACGATGCCCGCGAAGTCGGCGACCTTCACGTCCTTCGCCGCAGCGTCGGACTTCGCCGGGTAGCCGAGCTTGCTGGAGTAGGTCTTCCCCGCTTCGGGAGCCACGAGCACGACCTCCGCCCCGGCCTCCTTCAAACGATAAACGGGGTACCAGACTTCCATCTCTTGGTACTGCTGTTCGAGCAGCATCGCGATGCGCTTGCCGGTGAGGTTCATTTGGGGATCACTCCGCCGCCGCCGGGAAAGACCATAACGTCGCGTGTGGACGCGCTTCGTCCGGATAGGACCGGTTTGTCCGGATCGAGCACCTTGTTCCGCAGCGTCCGCAGGTCGGCGAGCTTGAGCGTCGTCTCGCCAAAGAACTTCGTGTGCGCCTTCACGCCGGTCGTTTCGATGGTGCCGCAGACCTTGGAATTCTCCGTCACGATCACGTCGTAGTCGGGCACATCGAGCAGCTCCTTCGGAAGGGTCGCGTGCAACTTGCCGATCACCTCTTCGGCGCGGCGGACCGATTCGGGGTTGTCCCCCTTCGCCGCCTTCCGCAGCGCCGGCAGCGCCAGTTCGCCCCACGCTTCGAGCTTCTTCTGGGCTTCGTCGCGCTGCTTGAAATCGGCTGCACCGAGATCGCCGATCGCGGCGGTCACCTTCGCCTCCATCCCCTCGGGATAGCGGAAGCCGAGTTCGATGCGGACGATCTCCGAGAGCGGCACCGCGAGCTTGCCGTACTTCGTGGCGATGATGATCTTCCCTTCTGGCAGGAACACCGGCAGCGCGCTGCCGTCGGCGAAGCCGCCGATGTAGGGCAGCCCGGGCGGGGTCGGGTCGGCGCCGAGCGCGGCCGAGGCCACGAACAGGGATGCGAGGATCGAGCGCAGCATCGGCCGACTCCTAAAGGGGTTCCGCGACTCTCAGCATGTCCGCGCGATCGGCCGGGAGGTCGATCGGCATTTGCAGCAGGGCGAGGGCGAAGCTCTTCCCCTGCGTATCGCTCCGCAGCGAACGGCTCGCGCCGCCGGCGAGAGCATCGTACAGCATGAAGTTCAATCCGAGAACATTGTCCGCTTCGAATCGCTCGACGCGGCTCGGCGCCAGCGGCGCGAAGTAGGCCGCGACGACGTCGACCGTGAGGTGCGCTTTCAGCCAGGTATAGCCGACCGCGGTGTATGCGATGATCGCGATGTTCGAATGGTTCCCCTTATCGCCGCTGCGTCCGTGGGCGATCGTCGAAAGGGGGAGTTGCACATTATCGGACACTCTGTGTGGCTCCGGAGTCGTTCCGATTTTTCCGGTATTGTAGGCACGGCCCGTGCGTAGGATGCGGTGGATTGAGCGGCCGGCATCGGGCGATGCGCGTTAAGCTGGCGAAACGCGGAGGTTTATGCAGGCTTTGAGGGGTGTGACGCGCCCGCCCAATTGCAAGGATCATAACGGGATCGAAAAGAATTGTGATCTCGGCCCGGCAACTTAATCTAATATTCGGAGATGGTCCGTCCGGGCGCATTGCCCCGCACTTTGGAGTCACCACGATGAGCCTCACCCGCCGCCTTCTGACACTCGCTTCCGCCGGAGTCCTCGCGAGCGCCGCCCCGAGCTTCGCCGGCTGGAACAGCGTCTTCCTCACTGCGTGCAACGACTGCAACAAGCCGTCCACGTCGCAGAAACTCCCGCCGACGAGCACGAGCATGCGGTACGAGAGCACCTCGTACTACGAGACCGTCACCGTCATGCGGCCCGAGAAGTACATCGAAGAAGTGCCCGTGAAGGTGAAGAGCTACTACTACGAACCGGTGACCTCCTACACCTACCGCAGCTACTACGACTCCTGCTCGCGCCAGTGCCAGCAGATCGCCGTGCCGCACACGGCGAACGTCCGCCGCGAAGAGTGCAGCACGGTGCTGAAGGCCGTCGAACGGATGCGCATGGTGCCCGTGCAAGTGGAGCGTGAGATCACCGAATCGCGGCCGGTCTACACGAGCTACGGTCCCGTCACCAAACACTACGGCCCGCTCGGCGCCACTGCTCCGCGCGTCGATGAGTACCGCTATCCGAAGCCCGGCGTCTACCGGGATGGCGGCGGTTCGATCGAGTCCCCGGGTCTGCCGACGACGCCGATGCAGATGCCGGGCGGCGTGTCGAATCCCAAGCCTTCGAGCGCTCCTTCGACGGCCCGCTTCAACGCCCTCACGACGGCCAACGTGAAGCTGGCGCCGACGAAGGTTTACGGCGAAGTGGTCCAGAAAGATCAGAAGACCCCGCTGGCGGGTGCGAAGCTCGTCTTCGTGAACGTCGCCAACACCGAGAAGCGCGAATACACCGCCGCCGACGCCTTCGGCCAATTCGAGAAGTCGCTTCCCGCCGGCGAATGGTACCTCTACGTCGGGCCCGGCGACGGCAAGGCGAACCTCCACTCGCAGATCAAAGTGAGCGAAGGCGAACCGAAGGGCTTCAACGTCGTCGCCGCGAAGTAGTGAACGGCTGACCGGATGATAAACGAGGGGCCGGTCGGAAAGCGATTTCCGATCGGCCCTTTTTCCGTTAGCATTCCGGAGTGTTCAAACGGGATCGGAGGACGTTGTGCCACTGCTGAACCACTTCGTTCACCGCTGAGCGTGATGCGTCCGTGGGAAGGGTTCCACAGCGCTTGGACTACGATGATGGCCCAGCAGTTGAACCGCACCTTGCCAGAAGGCTACGTGGCGATTCCGCAGACCTCGCGCGGCCCGATGGTCGAAATCGATGTCGCCACGCTCGCTCACGCAGCATCGCGATCATCCGCGCCGGCCGGAGCCTGGTCGCCTGCGGAGCCCGCTTGGAGCGGCCCTCTGGAGTGGCCCGCCCGCGATTGGTTCGAGATCCGCATCTGGGATACGACCGATGGCCCGAAGCTGGTCGGCGCCATCGAACTCGTCAGTCCCGCGAACAAGGATCGGCCATCGACCCGCCAAGCGTTCTGCGGAAAGTGCGCCGGTTATCTGCGGGCCGACATCGGCCTCATCGTGATCGATGTCGTCACGAGTCGGCGGCACGACCTCCATCACCTGCTGCTGGAATTGCTCGAACTCGATTCGGCGGTCCAAGAAGTGGCCGCGGCCGATCCGCCCCTTTCGGCGGTCGCCTACCGCACCGTTTCGACGGGGCAAACGCGTCTCGATCTCTGGCCGAATCCGCTGGCGATCGGTTCGCCGCTGCCGACCCTTCCGCTCTGGATCTCGCCCGAGTTCGCGATCCCCGTCGATCTCGAAGCGAGCTACCGCGCGACCTGCGACCTGCTGCGGATTTGAGTTTCGCGAACCCGGATTGATCGCCGGTTATTTCTTCGTCCCCGCGATTTCGGGGATCTCACCGAGGTAGCGGAACGCCGCGAGGGTCCGCGTCCCATCGGTCGCCGTGTTGAACTGATAGGTTCCGGCCGGCGCGAAGAGCGCCTTGCAGCTGTAGAGCTTGTCGGCCACCAAGCCGGGGATGTGGCCCGTCAGCCACAGGCGCTCCCCCCGGTGCAAGACGATGCGGGCGTCGGCATCGTCGATCTGGAGCACGGTGAACTCGACCGAGCAGACCTGCGCCTTTTTCAAGTCGCCGAGCTTCGAGTAGACCGGGGGCGTCCAGAGCGGGTCGCGCAGGCGGGCTGCGCGCGCTTCGCCCAGCCATGCCTCGATGGTCTGCCGGTCGGTCGGCTTGTCCGCCGCGGCCGGCGTTGCCGACGCGGTGTGCTGGAACGTGGCTTCGGTGGGCACGCTCTCCTTGGAGGCGGGTGCCCGGGTGATTTCGCCGTTGATCGTGTGGATGCGGCGCCAGTAATCGAGGTCGTTGGACCAGCCGATGGCCAATGCCGTGGAGGCCACAGAAATGACGGCGGTTACGACGAGGTAAAATTTGTTCACGGCTACGGCCTCCGGGATCGCAGGGTTGCGCCGGCGGAAGATAGCGAACGGTTCAACGCTGTCTACGCCGATCCGCACCGGGGGTACGCGTCGAGCGGGTGATTCGAGTTGCCCCCGGCTGGGGCTTCGCGGTCAAGAGCCTGCACAGACCGTCCGAATGAGATCAACCGATGTCGACTCCCCCCGGCACCATCGTCATCGCCGGGGGCTCCGGTTTCCTTGGAGTATCACTCGCGAATCATCTCTCAGCTTCGGGCAAATCGGTCGTCATACTGTCGCGCACTCCTCCGAAAGTGACCGGTCCTTGGAAGCACGTCACTTGGGATGCCCGTTCACTCGGCGACTGGAAGCGGGAACTCGACGGCGCCGGCGGACTCGTCAACTTGACGGGTCGCACCGTCAATTGCGTCAAAACGCCCGATCATCAAGATGAGATCCTCCGCTCCCGCGTCGAAGCGACCCGCGTTCTCGGACTGGCGCTGCGGAGCATCGAAACGCCGCCGCCGGTTTGGGTGCAGATGAGCACG
>JAYVTJ010000595.1:0-4118 GCA_043774415.1 Fimbriiglobus sp.
CTGGAACATCGCCTGGCAGCTGAAGAAGGCGGCCCTGGTCGGACTCGGCATCGGCGCCGCCGTCGCGGCCTTGGCTCTCGTCTCGCACCCGTTCGCCGCCGTCCTCAGCGGGACCCTGGCCGCGACCACAGCCTTCGCCCTCCAGGTCGGCTTCTGGGCCCGCCGCACGGCGCGGCAGATGATCGGATAGCCCCGGGCGCGATCCGGGGTGCGGGGTTCCGTCGGGACGGTCGGCCGGTCGAGCGTTCGGGCTCCGGCCCGGACGCGTCAGCCCGTGCGGCAGTCGCCGGAGGTGTTCCGCAATCCGGTTCGATCGACGAGCGGCGCGAACTCCGGGGGCGGATGGGCCCCGCGGACGTTCGGAAGTGATGGAGCTCCCCAGGCGGCGGGGGGAGCTTTTTCTTAGCTATCGGAGCGGTCTATTTCGGACTGCGGGCCAGCGCCAGACGCAGTCCGGCATAGGCCACCGCCAAGAGGATGGCCGCTTGGATCGCCAAGGCGATCATCCCGAACTCGACCGGGGCGCCGGAACCGAGAATCGGAGGCTGGTACGTCCCCGGCGCACCGGGGTAAGTGGCGATTTTGAGGGTGCTCGGCAGCGGTGACTTGAGGCTTTCCAAAGACCAGTACGCGGGAGACGCGACCGATGCGATCCCCAGCGGAAACCCGACGAGCCGCGCGAGACCGCCCGAGAAGACCGCGAGCCCGATCAGCGCGACCGGCAAGATCGTCATGGCGCGCTCCGACGTGCCGGCCGCCGCGGAGATGCTCAGTCCCAGGGCGACTCCCGCGATCCCGAGCATCGCGAGCACCGCGAACTGGAGGTCGGCGGGGCCGGCCAAATGGGTGTAGCGGCGCACGGCGAAGAGGAGGATCGCGGTCTGGAAAACCGAGAGCGAGCCGAGCCAGACCATTTTCGATGCGAGGTAGGCGACCAGGTCGAGGCCGAAGCGGCGTTCGTGGCGCACGATCGGCAGTTCCTTCACGATCTCCCGGGCGCTCGCGGTCCCCGAGCACCAGAGGACGGCCAGCGTCAGTACGAAGTGGATCAACTTCGCATCCGCCGCCGCCTGCTCGGCGAAACTGCCGCGGACATCGCCGAAGGTCGCCGCGATCATCGCGGCGATGACCGGGGCCTGGACCAGCTGCAGTCCGAGCGCTTGGAAATCGGCGAATTGGAGGTGGGCATACCGCTCCGAGAGGAGCAGGAACTGCCGGCCGAAGCCCACGCACTCCGGCTGTCCCGTCCGGCTGGCCGGCGGCGGGAGCGGCTCATCCGGGGCCGCTTCGATCGGCCGGGATGCGCACGCTCGAAGTGGCGCCGCCAATCGTCGGCCGTGCGCTCGGCCAGCCGCGCGTAAACGTCTTCGATCCGATCGAGGCCGAAGAACGGCGTCAATTCCGCGGGCGCGCCGTCGAATACGCGCGCTCCGGCCAGCATGCAGACGAGGCGATCGCAGAGGTGCAAGCGGCCGGGGGAGTGGGTGATGCAGACGACCGTGCGGCCCTCGTCCGCGAGCGAGCGGAACAGATCCATCATGTCGGCTTCGGTCGCGGGGTCGAGTCCGGATGTGGCTTCGTCGAGCAGGATCAGCCGGGGATCGCCCAGCAGTTCGGCCGCGAGGGCCACGCGCTTGCGCTGACCGCCCGAGAGGCGGTGGATCGGCACGGCGGCCCGATCCGTCAAGCCCACGCGCCGCAGGGCGCGCCGGACGAGATCGTCCGCCGCTCGCCCCGTCCCCAGGCCTTTGAGACCGGCGATGTAGCCGAGCGCCCGCGCGGGAGAGAGCCGCTCGTGGACGACGATGTCCTGCGGCAAATACGCGATGCGGCGATCCGAGCGGAGTTCGGATGGGGTCATCGGCCGGCCGTCCAGCCGCAAGGTACCCGCCGTCAGCGGGACGAGGCCCGCCAGCGATTTGATCAGGGTCGATTTGCCGGATCCCGACGCGCCGAGCACCCCGACGAACTCCCCCGCGTCCAGCCGGAGAGAGACGTCGTCGAGGATGAGCGTGGTCGCGAGCCCGGAGCGGATCCCCCGGCTCGCTCCGAGCAGGCGGACGGCGATCCCGGCGGATCGGCTCTCGGGCATCGGCTCGGGACGTTCCAAGGGTCACTTCAATCGGTAGAGGTGGTCGTCGGTGATGGCGAAGACCGTGCCGGTGGGCGAGACCCAGGCGCCGCGGAACGCGACGTCGTCCTGCTTCAGGCCCCGCACGACGACGCGCGAGTCCGAGCCGGCGCGCTCCCACACCGTGCCGCTCGTGTCCATGACCCAGTATTTCTCCGGCGAGACGCCCCAGACCGAGATTGAGTCCAGCGAGGTGGGGAACTGGGGGGGCGCCAGCGCTTGCTCGTGACGACCCGCGCCGATCCGCTGGACTTGCACCCAACCCCGCGGCCCGGCGAGCGCCACGGTGGGCGCCTCGACCGAACCTCCGATCCACGCGCAGTAGATCGGGCGCTCGGATTGCGACTCGGTGTGCTTCAGGTCGGCCACGTCGTACCAGATGCCGTCGCGGAAGCGGACGAGCTTGTAGCGGTTTTGCATCCGCACCGCTCACGGACGCATGGATGCAGGGCGGACCGAGGAAAGGGAGTTGCGGGGTGTCACCCCTTGGTGATCCTGTATCCCGAGGGCGAACACCGGCGGAACCTGCTCTTAACGACGCTGATGCCGTGGCTCTTCCTCGCGGTCTGGCCGGTCATCGCAGTCCTGATCCACGTGTTCCCGCCCCGGGAAGGCAGCGGGATGCAGCAACTCCGCACTGGAATCACTCGGCGCTTCGGAGTGTTGCGGGGTGCCCCGCCGCGGGGCTCACTCTTGCCGACGAAGCCGCTTCCTTCGACCCCTCAGGTTTTTCAGCTTCGCGAAGGGTCATCTGGGAGAACACCAGCGGCGTGACACTGATCTGCCCGTTGTTCTCCAGGACTGCGGCGTGGACCTGCGCGATGGCGTCGCACCCGGCGCGCCTCAGGGCCGCCATGAGTTCGTGGTGGGTCATGCGCTCGGCGCGGAGTACCCCTTCCAGCAGCCGGCCGTTGTGGATGAGCACGCGCGGCCGGCCCTCGATGAGGGCCTCCAGCCACTTTGAGCGGTAGGTCGCCCATCCCACCAGCCCGTTGAGGGCCACGAGGGTCGCCGCCGAGACGACCCCGGCCGTGAACGAGTTGTCCCCGCCGTTCATGGCGTTCTGGACGGCGTTCGAGAGGATGAGCAGCAGGATGAGGTCGAAGGGGGCGAGCTGGCCGACCTGCCGCTTGCCCGTGATGCGGAGCAGCGCGAGGAGGAACAGGTACGTGAGCGCGGCCCGGCCCACGAGTTCCAAGAGCGGCACCGTCAAATCCCACATGGCCGATCCTTTCGACTCGAGGATGGAATTCGAACCGTCGGCGCTCCCATCCCCGTCACCGCTTCAGGAACAGTGCTCCGGCCGCGAACGACTCGACGAGCGCGGCGAGCTTGTAGCCCCCCGGCTTCGCGCCTTCCACCAGGCGGTTCAACTCGGCGCGGTCGGGGAATCCGACCCCGCGGCGGAGGGCGTAGGTCGCGAGCTTCTCGGCGAAGGCGGCCGCGAACCGGTCGGCGTCGCCGCGCAGCAGCTTCTTCAGTTCCGCCGCGCCCGCGAACTTGCGGCCGTCCGGAAGTTCGCCGCTCGGGTCGAGCCGGGGATCGGAGCCGGTCCCGTCGCGCACCGACTCGACCTCCCGCCAGCGGCCGATCGCGTCGTAGTTGTCGAAGGCGAGTCCGAGCGGATCGATGCGGCGATGGCAGCCGGCGCAGTTCGCATCGGACCGGTGCAGTTCGAGCTTCTCCCGCACGGTCGTCTTGCGCGCGGCGGGGGCCGGCGTCCCGAGCGCGGGGACGTTCGCGGGGGGCGGGGGCGGCGGCTTGCCGACGATCGATTCGAGCACCCAGACCCCGCGGTGGACGGGCCGGTGCCGGGTGCCGTCGGAGGTCAGGCTCAGGATCGAGGCGTGCGTGAGCAGGCCGCCCCGGTGGTGTTCGGGGAGCAGGCGCACGCGCCGCATCTCTTCACCGGCGACGCCCGCGATCCCGTAGTGCGCGGCCAGGCGCCCGTTGAGCATCGTCCAGTCGGAGTCGAGGAACTCGCCGA
>JAYVTJ010000596.1:0-2737 GCA_043774415.1 Fimbriiglobus sp.
GGCTCGCAGACTCGACCCACCCTACGGGGCTTATTCCCTTGCATCCTCGCTTCCGCGCTGGTAATTCTAAATGCCCGCCTGCCGCATGTCCGGAGTTCCGATGCTTCGTCCCTCCCGCCGCGGCTTCCTCCAGATCGGAGCGCTCGGCCTCGGCGGCTTCAGCTTGCCCCAGCTCTTGCGAGCCGAAGCCGAGGCCGGAATCAAGTCGTCGCCGAAGTCGGTGATCCTCATCTACCTCGTCGGCGGACCGCCGCACCAGGACATGTTCGACCTCAAGCCGGACGCCCCGGCCGAGATCGCCGGGCCGTGGAAACCGATCGCCACGAACGTGACGGGGATCAAAATCGGCGAGGCGTTTCCGCGCATCGCCAAGATGATGGACAAGTTCGCCATCGTCCGCTCGCTGGTCGGCAATCAGGCCGACCACGATGCGGTGCAGGTGTTCAACGGCCGCGATCCGAAGAAGCCGAAGCCGAGCGGCGGCTGGCCCCAGTTGGGGTCCGTCGCGGCGAAGCTGCAAGGGGCGCACGACCCAGCCGTGCCGCCGTACATCAGCCTCTGCTACCCGTGTACGCACGGCCCCTACAACGAGCCCGGCCCCGGCTTCCTCGGCGCTTCGCTGGCGCCGTTCCGACCCACCGGTCCGGGCCGCGACGACATGATGCTCCGCGGCATTTCGATCGATCGCCTCGCGGATCGCAAGACGCTGCTGAGGTCGTTCGACGACACCCGCCGCGACGCCGACAGTTCCGGATCGATGCGGGCGATGGATTCGTTCAACGAGCAGGCGTTCGGATTGCTCACGTCGTCGAAGCTGGCGACGGCGCTCGACATCTCGAAGGAAGACCCGCGGACGGTGGCCCGCTACGGCACGGGCGATCCGAAGATCTTCATGGACGACAACGGCGCGCCGCGCGTGCCGCAGAGTCTGCTGATGGCGCGCCGGCTGATCGAAGCCGGGGCGCGCGTGGTCACGCTGAACTACAGCAAGTGGGACTGGCACGGCGGCGCCGGCAACTCGATCTTCAAGCGCGAGAAGGAAGACTTCCCGGTGTTCGACCAGTGCGTGAGCGCCCTCGTCGAAGACCTCGATCAGCGCGGGCTGAGCGACGACTGCACGGTCATCATCATGGGCGAGTTCGGACGGACGCCGAAGATCAGCAACATCGTGGGCCGCGATCATTGGCCGCAGGTGAACTGTGCGCTGCTCGCGGGCGGCGGCATGAAGATGGGCCAAGTGATCGGTTCGACCGACCGCATCGGCGGGGAAGCCGCGACGCGGCCCGTGACCTTCGGCGAACTCTACGCCACGCTCTACAAAAATCTGGGGATCGACGCCGCCCGCGCGACGGTCGCCGATCTGGAGGGTCGCCCGCAGTATTTGGTGGACGAAGGGGCGAAGCCGATCGCGGAGCTGGGGTGAGGGCGCTGTTTTGCAAGCGGCTCTGTAGGATTTCGGCACGAACCGGTGCGGGGAGCTATGCGTTAGTCAACAAGCGGAATTCTTGCCCGGTGTCAAGCCTGATACCGGCTCGAATTTGCAGATTTTCGCAAGTTCCATTGCCAGTACCCTACCGTGGGGTAAGCTGGTGGTATTGACACGGTATATACCGGTTTGCTACTCGGATGAACCACTTCCTCTGTTTCTGTGTCATACTATAACCATCGGGGAGTACCAATGGCTGCGGCTAAAAGCATTGCTGCGCTCTTCAAGCGCGGAGATAAAGTCAAAATTCTGTCGTCCCCCGGGCTGTTCGGCCATGTGGAGTCACGGGTTTCCTCTCCCGTTTCCCGGTTGTCCGGCGGGCCAAATTTTTATCGCGTGAAGCTTCGCTGTCCCGCTCCGAGGCCGAAGTATAAAGTCGTCCGCGAGGATCACTTGGAACTCGAAATCCGTCGGGCGACGAAGATCGAAGCCGATCCGCTCCTTCCTCGCGCATTGCGCAACAATGAGTTGAGCGAAGCGGAATTCGAGCGGATCATGGCTGCGGCCGAAGGCGACACCGGCTCCGGTGTGCTCCGTCGCAAGACCTCGTCGCTTCCGTCCGTTCAGTAGGGAATTGGTAGACATTGGTCGACCGATCGCATAAAACCCCACTTCATCCGAAGCGGGGTTTTTTCGTCCGGAGTGCGAATGGGAATCATGAAGCGGCCTTTCGAGTCGACCGACTTGGAAAAGGTTCAGAAGTTCGACTGCGGGGATGCCGAGTACGAGCGAGAAGTGGAGCTCTGGATCAAAGGGAGCGGCGCAGGAGTGGATTGCGCGGTCAACTCGATGGATCGAGCCGAGAGACCCAGTCGCGTGTGGCTATACGAATTGAGTGATGCGTTGGTGGGATACGGCGCGCTCGCTCAGAGCGAGTGGCGATGGTTGGGCAAGAAAGATCCTTTCATCCCCGTGACTCTGATCGTTTGGGTCGGACTCGACAAATCCTACCAAGGTAAGCCACCGGGACCAATCGAGGAGAAGTACGCCGTCCAAATCATGGACGATCTGATCGAAGAGGCAAAAAAAGACGCTGTGACACATCCGGTCTTGGGGCTATTCGTCCATAAAGATAATGCGAAGGCGATCCGGCTCTACCGATGGTACAACTTCGATGACACCGGGTTGACGTGGAAGGGGGGAGACGACTACATCCGGAGGGTCTGATCCCACTGGTGCGCCCTTTTCCCTTCGCTAATTCCTTTTCCGATCTCGAGCTTCGTAGGAGTGGTCTATAACACGCGGCGTCCG
>JAYVTJ010000597.1:0-6448 GCA_043774415.1 Fimbriiglobus sp.
CGACTTCCGCTCCGAAGAGAATCCCGCGTCGTTCCTACAATGCCGGAATGCTCGCCACGGTTCGGAAATTGCTCGAACTCATCCGCTTCAGCCACACGGTCTTCGCGCTGCCGTTCGCGCTGGCCTCGGCGGCGCTCGCCTGGAAGACGGAACCGTTCCGCGGACTCGACCTCCTCGGCATCCTCCTCGCCATGGTTTTCGCCCGCACGGCGGCGATGGCGTTCAACCGTCTGGTCGATCGCCGCATCGACGCGGGGAATGAGCGCACCGCGAAGCGGCACCTCCCCGCCGGGACGCTGAGCGTGCCGCTCGTGACAGCGTTCACGGCGCTTTCGTCGTTCGGATTCTTGTTCTCGACGCAGCTTTTCATCTGGCGCGATCCGCCCAACTTCTGGCCGCTGATCCTCGGCGGCCCCGTGCTGCTCTTCCTCGTGGGCTACTCGCTGGCGAAGCGCTTCACGAGCCTGGCGCACTTCTGGCTCGGCGCGGCGCTCGCGCTGGCGCCGCTCGCGGCGTGGATCGCCATCCGGGGAATGGTCGATCTCGGTACGCCGCTCGTGCTCGGTGCGGCCGTGCTCTTCTGGGTCGCCGGATTCGACATCCTTTACGCCTGCCAAGATGCCGACTTCGACCGCGGCGCCGGGCTGCACAGCATCCCCGCCCGCTTCGGCATCCGCCGCAGTCTCCCCATCGCGGCGGCCTGTCACGCGAGCATGTTCGGGCTGCTCGTTCTGCTTTGGGAAGTCAGTCCGCACCTCGGCATCGTCTACCTGTACGGACTCATTCCCATCGGACTGCTCCTCTTCTATGAGCACCGCATCGTGAAGCCGGACGACCTCACGCGGGTGAATCGGGCCTTCTTTCAAGTGAATGGCATCATCGGCTTCGGACTGCTCGCCCTCGTGCTACTGAATCTCTGGATCGGGTGACGCCATGACCTTCCTCGACCGCTTCGCCGCCGCGCGGACCGCCGACAATCCGATGGGGCTGCAACTGCTCTTCTTCGCGCCGCCCGACTTGGACGCCGAAGCGATCCTCGCGTTTCTGCATCACGAGCCGGAGTTGGCCGCGGCGACCTGCGAACTCGTCCGCGTCGCCGATGTGCCGGGGGCGGATGCATTCATCGCGGGGGATGGCCCGCCGGCGTCGGTGTTCGGTCTCATCGCGTGGGGCGAGCATGCGGTGAAGCTGGCGCAGTTCGATGCGCCGATGCCCTACGGCCCCGTCGAGAGTTGCGTCGGTCCGGCACTGCTGCCGCCGCCGATGAAGGTCGATGCGAAGCAGCATCAATCGCACATCCTGCTCTTCTACGCGGGGACGGGAAGCGACGTCTGCGAGCAGTTCGTGGCGCTCTGCGCCGTGGCCGGGGCACTCGCGCGCTACGACGCCATCTGCATCCTGAACGAAGACGCCCGCACCGCCTGCCCCGCGTTCGATCTGATCCCCGATGAAGGGGAAGATGCACTCGCCACCTATCGGAGGTTGCCAGTGCCGTACTTGCTCGGTGGCTTCGTGAAGATGACCGTCGGCGACGCCGGAGTGCTCTGGGCGCGGAGCTTCGCGAACCACCGCTTGGGTCTGCCCGACCTCGCGATCCGGATGGCGGATCACACGCAGACGGCGCGGACGTTCCAGCTCTTCGCGGGCATCGCCGGATACTTGTTGGAAACGAAGGAGACGCTCACCGCGGGCGAGAGCTTGGACTTGGGCGACGGGACGACGTATGCGCTCCGCGAGCCGACGGACGCGGAGGACTTCCTGACCTCACCCGGAGTGGTGCTGGTACTGGAATAGCCGCGAAAGCATTTACGAAGGATGCGGAGAATGATCGTCGCCGCATCCGCACCGAAGCCTTCCCCGTGAGGTGACCGACCGTGGGCGACCGCCGTCCTAATCAACGCTCGCCGAAGCCTCCCACTACCCCGCGGGATGTGTTCGCCGAATGCGGTCTCGTCGCGGCCGAGTTCGAGGTGGAGTCCGGCGGGGGCCAGTCGTTTCTCAACAAAGAGCGTCTCGTCGGGATGACGGTCACCCATCGCCCGTCGGGCCGGAAAGTGTCCGGGAAGATCGGCACGACGAAGCGCGGCTCCGGCCGCCAAGCCGATGTGCTGCTGCGGTCGCTGCTCCGTTCGTTCCGTTGACCCCCTCTCCCCGTTCGCTAAAACACCCGTTCGTGTCCGTTCCGCAGTCCCCTCGGAGTTCCGGTTTCATGTCGCATTCGATCACGCGCCTCTACGGGTTGGGCCTCACGCCGGGCAAACTGCGCGGCCTCCAGCGCATCAGCAATCCCAACGGCACGCTGACCATGGTCGCCACCGACCAGAACAGCTCCATGATCAACATGATGAAGGCCGCCCTCGGCGCCGAACCGACCTACGCCGAAGTCTCCGACGCCAAAGTCATGCTCTCCCGCTCCCTCTCCCCGTTCTGCAGCGGCCTCCTCGTCGACGGCTACTACGGCTACGCCAGCACCGTGGCCGCGCACGCCGTGCCCCCGAGCACGGGCCTGCTCGTCCGCGTCGAGAAGTCCGGGGCGACGAAGAACAAGTCCAACGCCCCCGTCGGCGAAGTGGAACCGGGCTGGAGCGTCGCGAAGATCAAGCGCTGCGGCGCCGACGCCGTGAAGCTCCTCGCCCAGTTCGAACCGGACGAATCCGACTCGGCCGAGCGCAACTTCCAGTTCACACTCCAGATCTACAACGAGTGCATCGAGCACGACATCCTCTTCCTCCTCGAACCGATCCACTTCCCCTACGGCAAGGAGGACGCGAAGACCCCGAGCGTGACAGCCCGCAAGGCGAACACCGTCATCGAGAGCGCCCGCATCCTCAGCCGACTCTGCGATGTCTACAAGTCCGAGTTCCCCGGCACGATGGGGGTCGAATCCGATTCCGTACTCGTCGACAACCTGAAGAAGCTCAACGACGCCTGCCAGAAGCCGTGGGTGCTGCTGAGCGCCGGCGTCGATTACGACGTGTACAAGAAGCAGGTCGAAATGGCGATGAAGGCCGGGGCGAGCGGCATCCTCGGCGGCCGGGCGTTCTGGAAGGAGTTCTTCACCTACAAGACGCCGGCCGAGCGGCAGAAGTTCGCCGACACGGAGTGCGTCCGCCGCGTGAAGGAAGCGGACGCAATCGTGAAGACGGGTACCCCTTGGTTCGCGAAGTACGGCTACACGCTCGAAGACCTCGGCGGCATGCGAGCTTCGGAAGGCTGGCACGCCCGCTACGCCGGCGGCACTGCGGGAGCGGGCGCCGGCAAGACGGAAGCGGGCGGCGTGTACTGAGAAATGCGGACTGCGGAGTTCGAATGATGAAAGCCCCCGTCCAACGGACAGGGGTTTTCCCGTGGTGGCAAGCCTCCAACTTGCCGGGAGTGAAATCACTCCGCTTCCTTCTCCACCTCTTTCTTCACGTACTCCTTGAACGCCGCGTGGTTGTAGCTGATGAACAGGAACGCGTGGTGCAGCGCCTGGTAGGTCTCGTCTTCGGGGTCGTCGGCGTAGTCCTTGCGCAGGGCGTAGAGCCGCGCGAGCAGTTGATCGGCGTTGGGCATGGGGGCCTCGGCGGAAGCGGTGGGGTTGTCGCGCGGTGTCGGTTCTGCCAAACTACCCGCGTCGGGGGAGCCGAAGCTAATGATAGCGGGCCGTTCGGGTCGGGCCGCGCCGGGGCCGTCGCATGGTCAATCGCAGTTCGCAGCCGCTGAAGGTCTGGTTCATCGTCTGGGACGTGCTCGTGACCGTCTGCGCCTGGCTCGGCGCCTACTGGATCCGCTTCGAATCGGGCCTCCTCGAACTCTACCACGATCAGCCCGGCTTCGACCTCTGCCTCGGCAGCCTGCCGCTCGTCGTCCTCACCGGCCTCGCCTGCTTCCGCTCCGTCGGCCTCTACGACATCCACCGCATGACGCGCTTCCGCGAAGAGGGCCTCGCCGTCGCCAAGGCGGTCGCCCTCTGCACGCTGCTCGTGGCGTCGATCACGTTCGCCATCCGCTCCCACTACGAATCGCGGATCGCCTTCGCGATCTTCACGGCGCTCGCCCTCGTCGGACTCGTCACCTTCCGCCGGCTGACGTGGTTCATCGTCGGCCGGCTGCGCTCCGGCGGCTACAACCAGAGCCATGCGCTCATCGTCGGCACCGGCCGCTTGGCCCGGCGCACCGCGCGCTCCTTCCAACTCGCGTCATGGATGGGCATCCAGACCGTCGCGTACGTGGAAGACAACCCCGGCACCGTCGCCTGCGACCGGCCCGTCCTCGGCCCCCTCGCGGATTTGCCCCGGCTCATCGAAGAGCTGCATATCGAACACGTTTTCATCGCGCTGCCGATGAACCGGTACGCCGATGTCCGCCGGGTGTTCGACACCCTGTCGCAGACGGTCGTGGATGTGCGACTCGTCGCCGATGTCCCGGCGCTGTCGGCACTGACGCTCACGGCCAGCACGATGCACGGGATGACGTTCCTCGGCCTCCGCGAAAGCCCCTACCACGGGTTGAACGTCGTCGTGAAGCGGGCGATGGACTTCGCGCTCGGAACGCTGGCGCTGCTGATCCTGGCGCCGGTGCTGGCGCTCGTCGCGGTGCTCATCAAGTGGAAGAGTCCGGGGCCGATCTTCTACCGGCAGGAGCGCTGCAGCCTCAACGGCACGGCCTTCCAGATGCTGAAGTTCCGCAGTATGGACATCGACGCCGAAGCGGCCGGGCCGAAGATGACGGAGCAGGGCGATCCGCGCGTTACGCGATTGGGGAGGTTCCTGCGCGCCACGAATCTCGACGAATTGCCGCAGTTGTGGAACGTGGTCCGCGGCGACATGAGCCTCGTCGGGCCGCGTCCGGAGCGGCCGGTGTTCGTGCGGAAGTTCACGAAGACGATCCCGAACTACATGGCCCGCCACGCGGTGAAGTGCGGCATGACCGGCTGGGCCCAAGTCAACGGCTGGCGCGGCAACTCGTCGCTGCGGAAGCGCATCCAGTACGACCTCTACTACATCACGCACTGGAACCCGATGTTCGACATCCGGATCCTGTTCCTCACCGTCTGGCGGATGCTCTTCGGCTTGCAAAAGCACGCGTATTGATGCACCGATTTCCCGAGCGGTGGGCGTAAGCCCTCCGTGAAATCCGAACTTCGCTGCGGTGCTAAACCACGGAGGGCTTACGCCTACCGCTCGGGATGAGCGCAATCTCGGGGAATAAATCCCATCGTCTGCGGATCATAATACCAGTAGACCCCTTCGCGGTTCCCCCGCCGAAACCACCCCGAAACGAGGCAGGCTATGTACGGCTATCTGGCCGACGGAGTCGTCGTGTTCCACGTCCTCTACGTCGCGTATGTGCTCGTCGGGCAGTTGGCCATCGTGGTCGCGGCCCCGTTCCAATGGGCCTGGGCGCGGAACCCGTGGTTCCGCTTTACGCACCTGGCGGCCATCGGCATCGTCGCCGTCGAAGCGGTCATGGGCTGGCGCTGCCCGCTGAGCACGCTCGAAGAAAACCTGCGCATCCTGGGCGGCGGAACGTTCGATTCGAGCCAGTCGTTCATGGGCCGGCTCACCCACAACCTGCTCTTCATCGACGGCATGCCCGAAAGCTTTTTCACGGTGCTCCACTTGTCGATGACGGTGCTCGTGGCGCAGGGCCTGCTGATGTATCCGCCGCGCTGGTTCCGCATCGGCGGGCCGAAGGCAGAGCCGCCGATGCCTGTCGGAATGCTACAATACTAGCATCCCACTCGCCCCACCGGACCTCCCGACGATGCCGACTTACGATTACGTCTGCGATGCGTGCGATCACAAATTCGAGCAGTGGCAATCGTTCAAGGACGACCATCTGACGGTCTGCCCGAAGTGCAAGAAGAAGAAGCTCCGCCGGCTCTTCGGCGGCGGAGCGGCGATCCTCTTCAAAGGCTCCGGCTTCTACGAGACCGATTACAACCGCGACGAAGCCTACCAGAAAGCGGCCAAAGCCGAGAGCGAAGCGGGCACGGCGAAGCCGGCGGAAACCAAGCCCGAAACCCCCGCGGCGACACCGGCGACTCCCGCCGCAGTGGCGCCGGCGCCCGCGGCGAAAACTGGTGGTAGCGGCAAGGGGAAGAAGGACGGCAAGTAGCGTGGTGCGGGAAGCGCAGGGAATTCTCGAAGTCTTGGGAGGCTGCGGCCGATGAATAGGGTGCAATGCACGATCTGTGAAGAGCCAATGCCGGCCTCGCCGGTCGAGTATCCGGACTACCCCTTCTGCAGCAAGCGCTGCCGGGTCATCGACCTCGGTCGCTGGCTGGGGGAAGACTACAAAGTGGCGAGCCGCGAAGCGCACTCCGAGGAACGGTCCTCGCCGAGATCGGATGTCGAAGAATAGTCCGCCCGCTACCCGGCCGCTCCTTCGGCCGTATCGATAAGCTCCGAGGCACGGCGGCCGCCGTGCCTCGGAGCTTATCGATACGGCCGAAGGAGCGGCC
>JAYVTJ010000598.1:0-1591 GCA_043774415.1 Fimbriiglobus sp.
GATGACACGCATCGCCCTCATCACCGGCAGCGGCAAGAAGCGGGTCGGCGCCGCCGTCGCGGAGGCGCTGGCCCGCCGGGACTACTCCATCGCCCTGCACTACCGCACTTCGGAGGTCGAGGCCCGCGCGACCGCTGACAGCCTGCTGTCACTCGGCGTCGAAGTCGCAATCTTCCAAGCCGATCTCACGCAGGAATCGGACGTGAAGGCCCTCGTCGAAGCCGCATTTGCCCGCTTCGGCCGGGTCGATGTCCTCGTGAACGCGGCCGCCATCTGGAAGCGCAAGGCCCTCGAAGAGGTGACGGCCGCGGATGTTCGCGCCCACTTCGACGCCAACGCCCTCGCCACGTTCCTCATGTGCCAGCAGGTCGGACTGCGGATGGTGGAGCAGCCCGAAGGGGGCACCATCATCAACATTGGCGACTGGGCCGAGATCCGCCCGTACACCGGCTACGCGGCCTACTTCCCGAGCAAAGGGGCCGTGACGGCGATGACCCGCAGCTTCGCCGTAGAACTCGGCACCCGCAATCCGAATGTCCGCGTCAACGCTGTGCTCCCCGGCCCCGTGATGCTGCCCCCCGACTTGCCGGAAGCCGAACGGCAGCACGCCATCGACGCCACGCTCGTGAAGCGCGAGGGGAGCCCGCACAACATCGCCCAGGCCGTTCTCGCCCTCATCGAGAACGACTTCATCACCGGTGTCTGCCTGCCGGTTGATGGCGGGCGGTCGATCTACGCCCCCGAGTGATTCGAACACTTTCGACATCTTCGTGGCCATACAATCTCGGGGTGTAACCGGGTCCGGGGCCGCGCGATGCCGAGAGAGGATCTGCTGACCTCCGCCGAACAGGTGCTGCTGTCGGCGCGGGCCGACGCCTTCCACAGCGCGCTGCGCAAAGGGGGGGTCACCGATTGGTACTCGCACCTCGAAGGGCTCGAAGGGCCGGTGCGCCTGGCCGTGCTGATCGAACTCGTCATCCTCGACATGGGCCACCGCTGGCGGCACGGCGACGGCCTCCGCATCGAGGAGTACGCCGCACGCTTCCCGGAACTCGGTACGGTCGACGACCTCTCCTCGAAGCTGATTTCCGAAGAGTTCCGCTGCCGCGTCGCGGCCGGCGAGAACCCCGATCTCGGCTCGTTCCAATCGCGCTTTCCGATCCAGTTCTCGGCCATCCGCTCGCAACTCGCCGCGATGGTGCCGCAGGAAGTTGTACCGCTCTCCTCGGTGCCGACCGGGCCGTCGAAGGGCACAGCCGCGGGTGGCGTGGCGGGTGAGTTCGAGTTCATCCGCAAACTCGGTCAGGGGGTCTTCGGCGAAGTCTGGCTCGCGAAAAAGAAGACGAGTGGCATCGAGAAAGCGATCAAGATCCTCCTTCAAGCGGCCGACCACGAGGCGGCCATCCGCGAGCTGCGCTCGCTCGAACTCATCAAGAACCTGCGGCACCCGTATCTGCTGGCGACCGAGGACTTTTGGATTTCGGGCGACCGGCTGCACGTCGTCATGGAACTCGCCGAGGGGACGCTGCGGGGCCGGATGAAGGAGTGCCAGAACGCCGGCTTGCCGGGGATATCCGAGCCGGAACTCTTC